>NZ_BCBJ01000004.1:0-35624 GCF_001320605.1 Pseudomonas sp. NBRC 111133
AGGTAACCCAGCCAGTGTTCGGGTACCTGCAGGTCAGCAACCAGGAAAGGCCCCAGCGCGCCGATGGCATAGAACACCAGCATGGGCAGCGCCATGGCCGCGCCCAGCAAGCTGCGCAACAGCCAGGTGGAAGGCTGGCGGGTCAGCACGTGATCAGTCTGCATGGGGGCCGTCCTCGTCCACTGAACCTGTCCAGTTCATGGGAGACGAAGAAGGCGCGGCAAAATTCACCCCGCCTCCTTCTTGATAGGCGCCGATCAGCTGTCGCCCCAGGGCACTGACCAGCGCATCGTCGGTGCCATCCATGAAGTGGGTGGCGCGGGCGTGCCGGTAAATCCCCGAGAGTGGCGTACCGTCGGTCAAGCCTTCGGCGCCGTGGATCTGGATCGCCGAATCGACGTTCAGGCTCAAGGCCCGCGAAGCAGCCAGCTTGGCCAGGTTGGCCTCCAGGTCATTGCTCCGGCCCTGGTCGAACCGGGTCGCGGCATCGTGCAGCAACGACCGCGCGGCATGGATGGCCCGGTACGCCTCGACCATGCGCAGACGCACCAGTTGCTTGTCCGCCAGCCGCGCCAAGGCACCACGGGGCGAGACGATGCGCGCGCCCATCAGGTCGAAGCAGCGCTGGGCCATGCCCAGCCAGTGCGCCGCACGCAGCAGCCGGCCCAGGGCAAGGCGCTCCTGGATCAGCGCGAATCCCTGGCCCACCTGGCCGAGCACCTGATCCTCTGCGAGCCGGACCGCGTTCAGGCGTACCGGCGCTTGCCCCTGATAGCGCCCCAGCACCTTCATCCGCTCACCAACCTCCACCCCCGGTGTACTGGCAGGCACCACGAACAGGCTCAGGGCTCGCTCCACCGGCCCTTCGGCGGTACGCGCCACCACGGTGATGAAAGCCGCCTGCTCGGCGCGGCAGATGAACCACTTCTCGCCGTCCAGTTGCCAGTGGTCACCGCACCAACGGGCGCGGGTGGTCAGCGTCGCGGGTATCGAGCCGATGCTGTTCGGCTCGGACATGCCATAGCTGGCAAGCGCCTCCCCTGCCAGCACGGGCGCAAGCACCTCGCGCTGCAGGCGTGGGTTGGCGTGACGTAGCATGTAGCCGTCCAGCACGGCTTCGGCACCGAACACGGCCGGCCCGTATTCAGACCTGCCTTCCTGCTCGGCCAAGGGCAGGTAGTCGAGCAGCCGGCCTGGCGCCAGGCCGTTGGCCTGCCCCCACAAGCCGGCATCGCGAGCCGCCTGCTGCAGTTGCGCCAGGCAGTCCTCGGCCTTGGCATCGCCTGCGTCCAGGCATGGCTCCAGCGGTAACAGCCGCTGGTCCACGAACCGGCGAATGCGCCGGGCCACGGGATGAAGTTGATCATGCTCAGGCATGCGCGCTCCTCAGCAGGCAATGTTCAGGGTGCGTTGCAGGAACGCCAGGTCGGCGGCCAACGCTTTCTTGTCCACCTTGCCGGCGGGGCTCAGGGGCAATTCGCGGTAGAAGCGCAGGTACTCCGGCCATTTGTTCTTCTCCAGGCCCTGATCGCCCAGGTAGTCGGTCAGGTGCTTCAGGGCAAAACGCCGGGCGCCCTGGCGCAGGCTCAGGCAGATGCACACGCGCTGGCCCAGTTCGGCATCGGCCACCGCCACGCAGGCGGCACTGACAACGTCCGGGTGCGCGGTGGCCAGCCGCTCGATCTGCGCCGGGCTGATATTGGCGCCGCCGCGAATAATCACGTCCTTTTTGCGCCCGGCCAGCACCAGGTGTCCTTCCCCATCGATCAGCCCCAGGTCGCCGGTACACACCCAACCCTGTGCATCGCGATAGCGCTGATCGAGCTCGGGCGCGTTGACATACTGCATCGGGCTCAAGGGGCCGCGGGCCTTGATCTCGCCGACTTCGCCCGCAGGCAGTTCGTGGCCCTCGTCATCGACGATCTTGATCTGGCAGACGCTGGGGTTAGGCTTGCCAACGCTGTTCAACACTACATCCAGCGGGTCATCCGGCAGATTGTGGCAGTTGACCCCGTCGGCCGAGCCGTACAGGCTCACCACGGGGCAGCCGAACGCCTCGACACAGCGGCGGATGCTCTGCCCGTCGATCAATGCTCCGCCACTGACCAGCGCCACCAGACTACGTCGATCTGCCTGGGTCAGTGCCGGCTCGGCGGCGATCCGCTGCAACATGGTTGGCACGGCGAACACATGAGTCGGGCGCAACTGCTCGATGGCTCGGATGGCATCTGCTACGTCAAAGTGCGCCAGCACCGCCAGCGAGCCCCCTAGCCAAGCCAGGCACCCGGCCGTGGCGGTGGAACCGAACGCCGAGCCCAGTGGAACCAGATACAGCCCGCGTAAAGCCTGCCCCTCTAGATGCAGGCGTTGCAGGAAGCGCCCGCGTCCACCGACCAGCGCATTATGCGAATAGGCCACCAGCTTGGGCTCGGACTCAGTGCCGGAAGACACCAGCAAGCGCGCTGGGCTGTCGGGACATACCTGGGGGCGCTCGGCCGCCGTCAGTGGTTCCGACGCCAGCAACCCGCTCAAGGTCGACCAGCCCTGACGCTCGTCGCCGTCGACCACCAGCACGCGCAAGCCCAGCAAGGTAGGGCGCAGCGATTCCACCACTGCACACAGGTCTACCTCGCCCTGGCAAGGCGCGACGATCACCGCCCGTGCACAGCAGCGCTTGAGCAAGGCTTCGATATCCAGCCGCCCGCGCCCTGGTGGGAACGGCGCGACCACCGCGCCCAGCACGGCAGCGGCCAGGTCGATGGCGCAGCACTGCCAGCCGTTGCCGAGTTGATAGGCGACCACATCACCCGCCACCACGCCACGCTCACGCAGACCACTGGCCAGGCGCAGGGCCTGGTCGTGGAGCTGGCGGTAACTCACCTGCCCGTCCAGGGTCAGTACTGCCGGTTTCTCGGGCTCGGCCATCACGTGCGCCTCGAACAACTCGAACAATGGCCGGTCGGCGTACCAGCCGGCCTCGCGCCAGGCCTGCCTGGCGGTGACGGGGACCAGATCGATGATGCCGGATTCGTTCATGTGAACCTCCATGGGGAAAGCACGCGGGTATAACGGCCAGGCGCGAGCCAAGGCGCCAGGCGTGGGTCTTGTTGCAGTTCGGCAAGGTCCTGGCGGACGATCGCCACGGGCACGCCTGCGGCCAGCAACCGCACCTGCCAGTGGGCGGCCGGCTGCCGGGCCAGTTGCAGCGCCAACGGCTCGCGCAGGGTCTGCCACGCGCACGGCATGGGGAAGTCGAACACGCGTGCGAGGGTTTCAAGGTGCTCAGGGGCACAGCAGTCAATCGCCAGGCTGGCGTCCTGGCAGCGGAACACGCCCGCGCTCAGTGGGCGTGTACGCGTCATCCGCGAGCGGCACAGCAGATCGGCGGCTCCGAGCAAAGAGCTGTCCACGCGCCCGGCATGGCCGTGCAGATGGCGAGCCAGCAGCGCGGCAACGATGCCCTGGGCGGCGATCACCCCGCCGAACACATCCAGTACGGTGAACAACGAGCCGCCGGGGTTGCCCTCGCCCTGGCCGATCAGGTGGGCGATGCCCGACCAGGCCTGCACGGTGAAGTCGGTGCCCGGTAGCCCGACGGGCACCTGGGCATTGCCCCAACCACCGGCGTAGGCATAGATCAACGCGGGATTGACCTGGGCCAGGTCCGCTTGATCGAGCGCCAGCTCCTCGGCCTTGCCAGGGGCCCAGTTGTGCAGGAACACATCCACCTCGGCGATGTTCCGACGCAGTTGCTCACGCTCGCTGGCCGACTTCAGGTCCAGTTCGACCACTGCCTTCAGGCCGTTGAGCGCATCGAAACGTACCGAACAGCCCTGCGCCAGCGGCGCCATGCCACGCAGCGGATCGCCGCCGGGCATTTCCAGGCGGGTTACCTGTGCCCCGAGCATCGCCAGCAAGTGGCCAGCCAACGGCCCCTGAATACGCCGGCACGACTCGATGACGCGCAAACCGCTTAATGGCAATACCTGATTGCATGGGCGTGACGGCACCGTCACCGGATGCAGACTGAACGACCAAGGCGTTTCACCGACTGGTATCAGGGTATCGCGCTGGCAAGGTTGATGGACCGGCGTGACCGCCATTCCCACCGCCGTGCAGTGCTCGACGACCTGCGCGTACGGCAGGTTCGCCAGCGTCCTACACAAAGTCTCTGGCATCGGTGAAATGGCGCGGGCATAGCGCAGCAGGAAGCCCTGCCAGCCTTTACTGCTGTCGGCCCGGGCAACGCCCAGGCCGTCCCAGAATGCCAACCACGGACCGGCGTCCAGGGTTTCCAACTCGAAAACCACGCCATCGGCACTGACGAAGGGTGGCCGCAAGCGGGCAGACGAGCACCCCGCTGGCAATCGCTCGGCACCCTCCTCGGCCGTTGCTCCAGCCAGGTACTGGCTGATGCACTGCAGACCGGCGCCTGGCAGCGACACGCTGCAGTCCGTCACCTGGCCACCGCGCAGACGCGCCAACGCCGTCGCCATCAACCCGGTCAATGCCAGGCTCGCGACCACATGAGCGAGATAGTCGAGGTCGATGGCCTGGGCCTGCCCACTGGCCCGGCCGTGCACCGCCATCAGTCCGCAGGCAGCCTGGAGGGTGAATTCGCTGATGGCACGAGTCGCTTCGTCGTCCCAGCCGGTGAGTCGGCAATGCGTGGGGGCCAGCCCCTGACCTTGCAGCCAATAGATCTGTTCGCGTCCTGCGTCGGATACAGACTCGACGGCAATCCCCAGCGCCCTCGCCTGCATCGCCAGGGCTCGCTGCAAGGGATCATGCTCATCGGCGAACGCACCGAGCAGGCGACAGCCGTGCAGCGTCGCCGCTTGATTCATTGTGCACCGCCAGCGACGGCAGGCAGGATGGTGAGCTCATCGCGGTCGGCCACGACGGTGTCCAGATTGTCGAGGAAGCGGATGTCCTCGTCGTTGAGGTACAGGTTGACGAAGCGGTGCAATTGCTGCGCATCCATCAGCCGTGAGCGAATGCCCGGGTAGCGCCGTTCGAGGTCGTCGACGACCTCGCGCACCGTCGTGCCTTGCGCTTGCACGCGTTTGCTGTCCTGGGTGTAGCTGCGCAACAGGGTCGGAACACTGACAAAAACCGGCATGGCGTACTCCTCGGCCAATGGCCGATCAAATAAGGAAGGAGGCGGCGCGGCTCAGGCCGCGCGGGTATCGACGTCGACGATGCGCAGGCTCTCTTCGATCACCTGGCCATTGGCGATGCGGTAACTGCGCACCGGGTATTCGCAACCGCTGACGGTGGACAGGATCAGGTAGTGCGTGTGCGGCTCGTTGGCGAAGTCGATGTCGGCCCGGCTCGGGTAGGCATCGCTGGACGTGTGTGAGTGATAGATCACCACCGGTTCTTCTTGCTGCGCGTCCATTTCGCGCCACACCCGCAACTGCTCGCGAGGCTCGAACTGGAAGAAGGTCTGCGACCCGGCATGGTTGACCATTGGCACCCAGCGCGAAGGCCGGTCAGTGCCTTGCCGGCCGGGCATCACGCCACAGGCTTCGAGGGGATGTTGCTGTTGTGCATGGGCCATGGCGGCATCGAGCAACGCCCTGGAAATGATCAGCATGGGAGGCTCCTTCCTTTCAGTACCGTGGCAGATCGGGTTCGACGTCATCGATCCAGACCAGGATGCCGCCTTGCAGGTTCTGCACCTGGGTGAAACCCAGTGCCTGCAATTGCAGCACTACCACCCGTGAACGGGCGCCGGACTTGCAATGCACGACCAGGGGCGTATCGCTGGCGTAAAGGGCCTTGAGCTGCCCGGCCAACTGGTCGGTCTTGGGCATCAGGCGTGCGCCCTGGATGTGTGCGATATCCCATTCGGTCTGTTCACGCACATCGATCAGGACCACGGTCGGGTCCTCACGCATCATCCGGCTCAGTTCCATGGCACTGACCTGCGGCACCGTCACCGGGGCTTGCGATACACCGCTGCAGAAGGCCTGGTAGTCCTCCAGTCGGGTAATGGGCCGCCGGTCCGGCGCGCGGCGCAGGCGGATCTGGCGGTAATTCATGTCCAGAGCGTCATAGACCATCAGGCGGCCCAGCAATGTGTCGCCGATGCCGGTGATCAGCTTGATCGCCTCGGTGGCCATGATCGAGCCGATCGACGCGCAGAGGATGCCCAGCACCCCACCTTCCGAGCAGGACGGCGCCAACTCCGGAGGCGGCGGTTCGGGGTAAAGGTCGCGGTAGTTGAGGCCCGCGCCGCCCGGCGCCTGTTCCCAGAACACCGAGACCTGGCCCTCGAAACGGAAGATCGAACCCCAGACATAAGGTTTGCCGGCCAGCACGCAGGCATCGTTGACCAGGTAGCGAGTGGCGAAGTTATCGGTCCCATCGAGGATCAGGTCGTACTCGGCGAACAACGCCAGGGCATTCTCCGGTTCCAGGCGCAGGGTGTGTCGACGCACGTTGACGAAGGGGTTGAGGTCGGCGATGGCCTGGGCGGCGCTGTCGCTCTTGGCCTGGCCCAGGGTGGACTGGCGGTGGATCACCTGGCGTTGCAGGTTGGACGCCTCGACCACGTCGAAATCGACGATGCCGAGCGTGCCGACGCCAGCGGCCGCCAGGTACAGCAAAGTCGGCGAGCCAAGCCCGCCGGCGCCGATGACCAGCACCTTGCTGCTCTTGAGCCGGCGCTGGCCGTCGAGCCCGACGTCGGGAATCAACAGGTGGCGGCTGTAGCGGGAAATCTCTTCGCTGCTCAGTTGGGCGCAGGCATCAACCAGTGCGGGAAGTTTCATCGTGAAGCTCCTTGGCTTAGGGCCTGCCCATTGTTCGCCAGCCCAACGGGGGCGCCCATCCGTTGGCGGCTTGGATTCATATGGATTGCGTTCTGATTCGTATGGATTACGTCGGCACGACGCCGCGCTTGCCGACCTCCTTGGGCGCAAAGCCGAAATAGCCACTGAAGGCCGCGCTGAAATTGCTGGGGTGGCTGTAGCCAACCCGGTAAGCCACCTGGGCGACCTGGCAGCCCTCTTGAAGCAATACGTGCGCACGCTGCATACGCAGCTCCAGCAGCATGCGATAAGGCGTGGTGTCGAACAGCGCATGAAAGCCCTGCTTGAGCTTCGCCGCACTGAGGCCGACACGGCGACACAGCAACGCAACGGTCAGGGGCTGGTCGAGTTCATCGTGCAACAGTTGCCGGGCGTGCTCCAGTCGCTTGACCTGAGCAGCAGGCAACAGCGGCGTGGCCTGGGACGACACGGCTAGCTGGCGCAGGGGGTGGCTCAACAGGTTCAGCACATGCATGTGGATGTCCAGTGGCGCGCATTGCCCTTGCGCCAGGCGCGTGGCCAGAGCCTGGACGTGGCTACACGCATCACGGCTGGTAGCATGCTGCAGCAGCGGCGCCTCGCCCTGGCAATTCAGCAGGCGCCAAGCCTGCTGATCACCCAGGTAACGGCGCAAGGTGCGCTCACCGACGAGCAGGTGCAGACCACAAGCGCCCCTGCCGAACCTAAAGCGACTGGCCTGCTGTGGCGCGTGCAGCAATTGGGCGATGCTCTGCCCCGCCTCGAAACGCCAACAGCGGCCTTTGCGGTCGGCGTACTGCACATGGCCCTGCTCCAGGAACGTCAGACACAGCAGCGGCCCGCCGAGCAGTTCGCAGGTGCGCTGCACGCCGGTGCCCGAGTGGCTGGCATCGAGGCGCAACAGCAGCAGGTCGTCCTCGATGGCCAGTGTTTGTGGCGCGCTCGCCGGCACGGCGCGCAGGCGCTGCAACGGGGCATCCGGGGCAACGCGGCGCAGGTCGACGCTAGCGTATGCCACGCGTTTCATTCGCCACTTGCAAGGTAGCGTCCATCGCCGGCACTCCTCCATGAAGCGACGTGCGACCTTGCTGGCCCGCCACCCGCTCCGCTGGCTAACGGCTTGCGCGTTAAGCCCGCAAGCCACCTCTTCGGCCCTGTACCCTTTGCCATGAGCCGCAGACGCGCACACGGCCACAGGTCCGTGTGGCGCAGTGAGGTTCAGCGGGGAGAGGCGCGAGGATTGGAGGACGGCCAGCAATAGCGAGGCGGCGCATGCCCGAGGGGCGCGCGGGCGAAAGCGCGCCGGTCGATGTTCGACAGCAGCCAGGCCAGTGCAGCCAGGAACACCAGGTGCATGAAGCCCGCCGCGCAGAGCGGGCAGCTGAACGGCGTTGCCAACCCACTGTCGGGCAAGGCCGAAAGGTCCTTGACGGCCAGCGCCGAGGTGTCGCTGCCGAGCGAGCAGAACTGCCCGCCGATGCCGTTGAGCGCCAACCCGAGCATCTGCCCATGACCCAAGCCACAGGAGAACACGTTGAACAGCACACTGAAGTACAAGGCCCAGGCAATGATGGCGCGTCGTGTCGGGGGGTGGTTCATGCACCGGATCCGTGGCGTTGGAGGTGGGCGGATGCCGACTGCGATTCTCGCCTGGCAATCCGCACAAGGCTTTCTAGACTCTTCTGCGACAATCCGCCACACCCCTTGCCGAGCGGTTGCGAAACAATAGTCGCCTCGGCAGGGTGTGGCAGACTGTCGCACCCTGCGCAATCGAGCAGCGTTGCTAGACTCGCGCCTCGCCCCATTCAACCGTAGCGGCCATCGAGCAAAGGAAATGCACCGAGCAGCAGGACGTCACCACGCCTTCGCCTGGATACTCTATGCCAGCGTGCTGTTCGCCGTGCTGCACTGTGGCATCGGCCACGGTCAGGCCACCGGCTTGGCGCTCAATGGCGCCGGCAGCGCGTTCTGCGGCCACGCTGGTGCGCCGCCTGGCCCCATCGGTTTCGAACAATGGCTAGGCGAGAACCTGGCCGCCAATACCACGCTCGATTGTCCACTGTGCAGCCACGCGGGCCTGGCGTTCACGCCCCTGCTGCCAGACCTGCCGTTCGCACACGCTGCGCTCGATGACCGCCTGCCCGCTGCCCCGGCAGCCTGGCCCCGTCGCCTGTGGCCCGCAGCCAACCCCCGCGCCTCGCCTGCCCTGGCCTGATCCGTTGTCCCTGACCCGCCCCACGCCCCTGGCTCTATGCACCTGGGGATGCCGCCATGCGCGCGGGGCGGGGCTGGCCCGTCTCGACTTATCGCAACAGGAACACCCAGAGCATGAAGAACAAGACGCTTTGCTGCGCCGCCGCACTTGCCCTTTCCAGTGGTACCGCACTGGCCCAGACCGACAGCGTGGAGCTGCCCGAAACCACGGTGGTCGGCACCTCGGTCATTGACCAGAACAACGTTGACAGCTTCGGCAGCCTGACCACCGTGGTCGGCCAAGAGCAGATTCGCGACCTCAACGCCCTTGACCTGTCCTCCGCCCTGCGCCGCACCCCCGGCGTGGTGGTGTCGCGCTTCAACCCGGTCGGTTCGTTCGGCGGCGCCGAGGGTGGCGCCGTGTACATCCGCGGTATGGGTGCCAGCCGCCCGGGCAGCGAGATCAAGACCTACATCGACGGCGTGCCGTTCTACATGGGGGTGTGGGGCCACCCGCTGCTGGACCTGCTGCCGATCAATGCCATGCAGAGCATCAGTGTGTACAAGGGCCCGCAGCCGCAGAAGTTCGGCAACACCTTCGCCGCCATCGACCTCACACCCAAAGTGGCCGAACAGGGCGATAACCACCACGGAGAACTGCAACTGACCGGTGGCAGCTTCCGTACCGCCACCGAACAGGCCAGCCTGATCGGCCGCGAAGGCAACTTCGACTACCTGCTGGCACAGGGCGCCGCCCACTCGGACGGCGACCGCAGCGACGGCGACGGCCGCCTGAACAACGGCATGGCACGCCTGGGCTATCGCCTGAACGACAACTGGAGCACCGGCTTGCTGGTGCTGCACGCCAACAACCAGGTCTCCGATCCCGGCCAAAAAGGCCTGCCAGAGACCAAGAACGGCGAATTCAACACCCGTGGCACCCTGACCTCGCTGTCTGTGGCCCACGAGCATGATTGGGGTAATGGCAGCCTCAAGCTCTACCATAACGAGGGCCGTGGTTCCGCCCTGGACCAGACCGGTCTGGACGGCGACACCATCAGCGACTTCACCCTTCAGGGCATTCGCTGGGAAGAGCAACTGCGCCCTTGGCAAGGCGGCGAAGTGGCGTTGGGCCTGGACGTCGACGAAAGCAAGGGCGAAGTGCACTTCAAGCGCATTGCCCCAGCGCCGCAGGCGAAGTTCGACGCCCCTACCCTGCGCGTGACCTCACCGCATATCGCCGTCAGCCATGCCTTCGCCCTCAACGACCGCTGGACCCTGACACCATCGGCGGGCGTGCGCACCTACGAACACAACGTCTTCGAAAGCGCCACCGCACCCCACGCCGGGCTGCTGCTGTCGTCGGACAATGTCGAGTTCCGCGCCAATGCCTCGCGCGGCATCAACTATCCGGGCCTGGAGGCCTCGGTGATGTCGAGCCTGATCCCGGCGCTTGGCGAAACCTGGAAAGACCTCAAGCCTGAAAAGCTCGACCATCAGGAGCTGGGTGTGCGCTTCAACCCGATCGACACCGCCACCCTGGACCTGGCGGTGTTCAAGGACAAGCTGCAGGACCGCTACCTGTTCGCCTTCCCGCCGACCGTGTCGAGCCCGTCCTACATCAACCTGGGCGACTACAACGTCAAGGGCGCCGAAGCCACCTGGCAGCAGCGCTGGACCAGCAACTGGAGCAGCTTCGTCGGCTTCACCTGGCTCGACCCGTCGCTCAAGACCCTGCCCTATGCGCCGCAGAAGTCGTTGTCGTTGGGCACCACCTACGAGATCGGCCGCTGGCGCCTGTCGGCAGACGCGCAATACCAGAAGGACATGTACGTACTGGCCGAAGAGCGCACCGCCGGCGCCAGCAACTTCTCCAAGGTCGACAGCTTCACCGTGGTCAACATGCGCGTGGGCTATGCCGTGCCGGCGCTGGGCGAGGTCGGCGAAGTGTTCGTCGCCGTGGAGAACCTGTTCGACCGCGACTACGCCTACCGCACCAACTACCCGATGCCCGGCACTTCGGCGCAGTTGGGTGTGAAGATGGGCTTCTGAGCCCGCCACCGGACGCTGCCGACAGTCGTCGGCAGCCTCATAAAGGAAAACGCAGATGAAAGCACCGATCCTTGCCTTGCTGCTGGCCTGCAGCCCGCTGCTGGCCATGGCCGACACCGCCAGCGAGCAACAGAGCATCCAGCAACTGATGCGGCACAACTTCGAACGCCCCGACGCACCGCTGGATGTCGGCCCGGTGACTGTCGAAGGCGACCATGCGGTGGCCGGCTGGCTGCAGGACCAGCGCGGCGGCCGCGCGCTGCTTCGCAAGGGGCCTCATGGCTGGCGGGTGGTGTTGTGCGCCGGCGATTCGTTGCTCGACCCGGCTACCCTGCGCAGCGCGGGGCTCGGCGAACAGGACGCGGCCCGGCTGAGCCAGGCCGTGCGCCAGGCCGAAAGTGAACAGCCAACCGAGCGGGTCAAGCAGTTCGCGCTGTTCCAGGGCGTGGTCAAGGTCGACAAGGACGCTGCCCACGGGAATCACTAATGAACAGGCCGGGGCTTTTCAAGCCCGGCTTGTGTGTCACAGCGGTCCGAACCCTTGAGGCTGGCAGCCAGGGTATAAGCCAGCAACATCGGGAGCAATACACTGGCGAGAATCAGCAGGGTACCCAAGGTTCTTTCGTCACTGGCCGCGCTCCATAGGGTCAAGCTGGCAGCCGGTTGCACGCTGGAAGGCAAGATGAAGGGGAACAACGCCAGCCCTACGCTGCACAGCGTTGCACCTACCGTCAGGCCACTGCCCAATAGCGCCATGCGAGGCCGGGCATGGGTGCAGGCGAACAGGCTCATGAGCGTGCCAGACAAGGCCAGCACTGGTACCAGGCCGGCTGCAGGCCAGGCCTGAAAATTGGCCAGCCAACCTGGATTGTTGGCCGGCACCACGAACGCGCCAGGCCCACACAAGGTGGCCGGACGCTCCACGGCCCACAAGCTGTAACCGCGTGCGTTCGCTGCCAGCCCTATCGCAGCCACGATGAAACTGACCAGGAACATCACGCCCGCAACGCCTGCAACCCGGCTTGCTGGCTGATACAGGGAGTGGCCACCACGCTGCATCACCCAGGTAGCGCCACACTGGCAGACCATCGCCAGGCTCACGACACCTGAAAGCATGGCGAACGGACTGAAGAGACCGGCCAAGGAGCCGTGAAACTGTATACCCGCCTGACCACAGCGACTGAATGGCAACCCAAGGAGCAGGTTGCCCAGCATGCCCCCCAACAGAGCTGCCGGCAGCAGGCCGATTGCCAGCACTCTGCAGGTTTGGCGCGGTCGGGCGGCTTGCCAGGCAGATCGGCGCAGCAGTATCAGCAGGCTCACCAAGCCTGTCATCAGGCAGGCCAGGCCACCGAGCGATGGCCAGACCAGCGCAATCGTGCATCCCAGGGCCAGCAACCACAGCAGGTTGATAGGCTGAGGCGCGGCCGCAGACGGCTGCAGCGGTTCGGCACCTTGCCCCGATAGCCACGGCACCAGCACCCGCGCGCCCACGTCCAGACTTTCGCCCAGCACAAAACCGATCAACATCACGCCAATCAATAACCACCAGACGATTTTCAGCAGTTCGTGGTCCATGACGGCTCTCCCAGCCTGAAAAAAGCGGCCCATCCGAAGAAGGGCCGCTGTGGGTTGCCTGCCGTGCAGCGTGGATGGGACAACGGCAAAGCAGGCTCTGCCCATGCTAGGCGTTGCCTGCGGCGCTCCCCACTGCGACAGCCCGTCGCAGTGAGTGGTAAGCGTTGGCCCCACGGGCGCCCAGCAGTGGCGCAGGGAAAACTGCGGCAGCCTGTCGCACCGCAGCGTACGGCATTACCCCGGCCGCGGCCCGATACAGCAGCGACTACGCTAAATGGCCTATCAGCCTCGATAACGAAGGCTGCCGCGATCAATCAAACAAGGAGCTGCCAATGAAACCTTTCATGTTCAAAGGCTTGCGCAAAGCCAATGGATTGCTGTTGGGCATGTTGTTGACGAGCTTCGCCATCACCGCCCTGGCCCAGGTCGAAGTCAAGGTCGATGCACCGGTACGTCCGCTGGCCAGCGGCGACGACTTGCCGGACTAGCAAGCACCCAGTTGCAGTGCTGAGCCTGCTCGCGTGTGAGGCAGCCCGTTGGCGAGCAAATCCAGCGTGCGGTGTATCTCGCGCTCCGCCGTATCCACCAGTTCGAGGATCACACGGCAGCGTTTCAGGTAACGGTTGCCGGCTTCGGTCAGGGCGATGCGGCGGGTGGTGCGGTTGAGCAAACGAATATGCAAGTGCGCTTCCAGGTTGGAGAGCATCCGGGAAACGCTGGCAGTCGTGGTGTCCAGACTTTCGGCCGCGCCGGTCAGGCTGCCGGCCTGAACCACGCAACTGAACGCGCGCATGGCTTGGAGTACGTCCATCGTCAGTATCTCGCTAGGTATTCAGTGAAGTGGGAAACGGGCGGGGTATTGCCGCCCAGGTCCTGGCCTGGCTTAGCCGGGCACCGGCAACCAACGCCGGAAGCTGCTCGCGCCCTTGGCGCTCAACGGGCTCCAGGAAAATTCCCACGGGGGTGGCGGCAAGTCTTCATCGGCCTGGGGCGCTGGCAGCGCCGGGCGCACGCCGGTTTTCCACTCCACCACCCGTTCGCCCATCGGTTGCCAGGCCAGCACCAGGCCACGGGCCTGAGACACGTCAGTTGCCACCCACAGCGCCGCTGCAGCCACCAGGAAGGCTTCGATATGCTCCTCCGTCACCCGTGCCTGGTAAGGAGAGTTCAGTAACCAACGGCAAACGCTGATGTAATAGGTCCAGTCCAGCGCCGGATGGTGTCGGTATGCCCAGGTCATGAATCGTCGGAACAACTCCAGGCCTTCTGGCGGATCAAGCTTGAGCAGCCCTGGGCAGACATCGAACAGCGTGTGCCAGTAAGGCAGCAGGCGTGCATCGAGGTTGACGAAGCTGCGGGCATTGCAGGGGTAGTCGGGAAACGGCAACAGAAATTCGCCGCTGCGCGACGGACGAGCGGAAGGCTCCAGCAGCGCTGAAGCGGTCAGGGTACGAGACATCGTGTGCTCCTGGGTACGGCTAGCCATCGGCAGGCCGACGCCCCGCCTTTCGCGGGTGCGGCCTGGGTCCTTGCAGGTCAGGCGATCGCCGTCGGGGAGGCACGGGGGTTGATCGATGGCCAGCGGTGCCGGGGCGAACGCAGCCCAACAGCCGGTTGCCGGTCGACAGGCAGCGCAGGCAAGGCAAAGCCTGCCAGGACCAATGCAGCAGGCATGGGTGCCGGGCCGCCCTGGGCGCAGCAGCAATGTCCGGGGTCGGCCGTTTTCGGGCTTAGGTTGCCATCCTTGTCCGGAATCGCCGGCTGTACGCCGCCCGACGAGCAGTAGCTGCCCGCCAGCAATTGCTGCAGGCTAAGGTCGCCCAGGGTACTGGCCATCGGCAATGCCAGCACCTTGAGCAGCATCGCTAGCAGCGCGGCGACCCAGAGGTTGTCCCAGGTACGTGCGCACAGGCCGCAACGGCGCATGTTCACGCCTCGCCAGGTAGCGCGGGCGTGGAGATTCGACAGGTCATGAGGGCCTCTCTCCAACGACGGTCAAACCAGCCAGCAGTTACATGCAAGGCATGCACTGCCGGTCTGGAGTGCTAAGGGCAGGCACAGGCCCGCCAGGGCGCCAAGGCGCCGGTAGCGTCAGAGAGGTGAAGCGCGAGGGTTGGACGAGGGCCAGCAATAACGCGGCGGCGCCTGGCTGCGGATTTCGCGCGGCAATGGCCGGCGCTCACGGCTGGCCAGCAGCCAGGCGACGGCAATCAGAAAAACCAGCGTTAGAAAGGCCACCGCCCCCATCGGGCAACTGAAGGGGATGCTCAGGTCGCCCGCCAAGGCGTTGTCCTGCTTGGCTTTCAGCAGGCCAGTATCGCCACCAAGGCTGCAGAACGCACCGCCGAATCCATTCAGCGCCAATCCCAATGCCTGCCCGTGGGAAAGGCCACAGCCAAGTACATTGAACAGGACACAGAAGTACAGTGCCCAGGCAATGAGGGGACGGTTTGAAGGCAGGCGGTTCATGGGCCGCAACTTTAGCATCGAAAAAGGCCCCGCAGAAGCACCAACCTCGGCCTGCCCTCTCTGCGACAAGCCGTCACACCTCACGTAACAGGCCTCGATTCACCCGCGCGGGTGCCCCTCAGGGACAGATTGTCGCAGTTGGTCACACCCGCCACCGTCCTTACAGTGGCGCCGCCATCGCAATGGCCCGTGTCATTTCCCCAGACAGCAACGCTGAGCCGGCCAGGACCCGGGCTCTGCTTCCCGAAAACGGCGCCAAGGTGCGCCACCCTGTGAGGCTCCATCATCATGAGCGTGCTCGAGGCGCTAGACCTGGCTCGAATCCAGTTCGCCTTCACCGTTTCCTTCCATATCCTGTTCCCCGCCATCACCATCGGCCTTGCCAGTTACCTGGCCGTGCTCGAAGGCCTGTGGCTGCGAACGAATCAGCAGGTCTACCGCGACCTCTATCACTTCTGGTCGAAGATCTTCGCCGTCAATTTCGGCATGGGGGTGGTGTCCGGCCTGGTCATGGCTTATCAGTTCGGCACCAACTGGAGCCGCTTCTCCGACTTTGCCGGCGCCGTGACCGGCCCATTGCTCACCTATGAGGTGCTGACCGCCTTCTTCCTCGAAGCGGGTTTCCTGGGCGTCATGCTGTTCGGCTGGAACCGTGTCGGCCGGGGCCTGCATTTCTTTTCCACCTGCATGGTGGCGCTCGGCACGCTGGTCTCGACCTTCTGGATCCTGGCGTCCAACAGCTGGATGCAGACGCCACAAGGGCACGAGATCATTGATGGCCGGGTGGTGCCGGTGGACTGGTTTGCGGTGGTGTTCAACCCCTCCTTCCCCTACCGCCTGATGCATATGGCCACCGCTGCGTTCGTTGCCACGGCCTTCTTCGTCGGCGCTTCGGCGGCCTGGCACCTGCTGCGCGGTCGTGACAACCCGGCGGTGCGCAAGATGCTGTCGATGGCCATGTGGATGGCGCTGATAGTGGCGCCGATCCAGGCGGTGATCGGTGACTTCCATGGCCTGAACACGCTCAAGCACCAGCCGGTGAAGATCGCCGCCATCGAAGGCCACTGGGAGAACGTGCCGGGTGAGCCAACCCCGCTGATCCTGTTCGGCATCCCCGACATGAAGGCTGAGACCACGCGCTTCAAGATCGAGATTCCGGCGTTGGGCAGCCTGATCCTGACCCACAGCCTGGACAAGCAGGTGCCGGCGATGAAGGAGTTCCCGCCTGAGGACCGGCCGAATTCGACCATCGTGTTCTTGTCGTTCCGGGTCATGGTCGGGCTGGGCTTGCTGATGATCTTCGTGGGGCTGTGGAGCCTGTGGCTGCGCAAGCGCGGCACGTTGTACAGCTCGCGGCCGTTCCTCTACCTCACGCTGTGGATGGGGCCGTCGGGGCTGATCGCGATCCTTGCAGGCTGGTTCACCACCGAGATCGGCCGCCAGCCGTGGGTGGTCTACGGCCTGCTGCGCACGGCCGACGGGGTCTCGAACCATGACGCCACCCAACTCAGCATTACCCTGGTGACGTTCGTGGTGTGTATTTCGCCCTGTTCGGCACCGGCCTTGGCTACATGATGCGCCTGGTGCGCAAAGGGCCGAAACCTGGCGAGGGCGACCATCACACCCCAGGCGGTCCCGGCCAGCAACATACCCCGGCGCGGCCGCTGTCCGCCGCCGACGATTACCAGGCAGAGGTGAATTGACATGGGCATCGACCTTCCACTGATCTGGGCGGTGATCATCATCTTCGGGGTGATGATGTATGTGGTGATGGATGGCTTTGACCTGGGGATCGGCATGCTCTTCCCCTTCGTCAAGGACGAGCGTGACCGTGATGTGATGATGAACACGGTCGCCCCGGTCTGGGACGGCAACGAGACCTGGTTGATCCTCGGCGGGGCGGCACTGTTCGGTGCCTTCCCCCTGGCCTACGCGGTGGTGCTCGAAGCGCTCTACCTGCCGCTGATCCTGATGCTGATGGGCCTGATCTTCAGGGGCGTAGCCTTCGAATTTCGCTTCAAGGCCAAACCCGCCAAGCGCCATCTCTGGGACAAGGCCTTCATCTGCGGCTCGCTGGTCGCGACCTTCTCCCAAGGCGTTGCCCTGGGCGCCTTCATCGAAGGCATCAAGGTGGTCGAGCGCAGGTATGCCGGCGGCGCACTCGACTGGCTCACGCCGTTCAGCCTGTTCTGCGGCCTGGGTTTGGTGGTCGCCTACACCTTGCTCGGTTGCACCTGGCTGGTGATGAAGACCGAAGGGCCGCTGCAGCAGCGCATGCACGATGTTGCCAGGCCGCTGGCGTTGGTATTGCTGGTGGTCATCGCTGTGGTCAGCCTGTGGACGCCACTGGCCTATCCGCAGATCGCCGCCCGCTGGTTCAGCATGCCCAATCTGCTGTGGTTCCTGCCGGTGCCCCTCCTGGTAGTGGTCACCTTCTACGGGCTGCTGCGTGCCGTGGCACGCAATGCACACTACACCCCGTTCCTGTTGACCTTGGCGTTGATCTTCCTGGGTTACAGCGGGCTGGGCATCAGCCTGTGGCCCAACATCATCCCGCCTTCGGTCAGCATCTGGGATGCCGCAGCGCCGCCGCAAAGCCAAGGCTTCATGCTGGTGGGCACGCTGTTCATCCTGCCCATCATCCTCGGCTACACGTTCTGGAGCTACTACGTGTTCCGCGGCAAGGTGACCCATGAAGACGGCTACCACTAGGAGCATAAGGTGATGACCTCGAGCGTGAAGCAGCCTCTGTGGCGCAGACTGGCCTGGCTGGCGTTGATCTGGGCTGGCAGTGTCACGGCGTTGGGCCTGTTCGCCTGGCTGATCCGATTGTTCATGCTAGCTGCCGGCATGCGCACTCATTGACCCCCCTTGCGGGTGCGCCTGCGACAAAATGGCGCACCCGTGAACTTTTACAGCCCGCAAGGGATGCGGCTTAATGCACGCCTCATTCGTTCGGGGGTTTCATGGCTGCACGTGCTCGCGCACACTTCTATCTGCTGGCCTGCTTCGCCGTGCTGTTCAACCTGCTGGCGATGCCGCTCGACCGTGCCTTGCAAACACCCCGCATCGATAGCCAGTCACTGATCCTCGGTAGCTTCTGCAGCCTGCACGGTGCGCAGAGCCTGCCCAAGTCACTGCTGGCCCAACTCAAGGCCGAGTTGCCGCAACTCGACGATCAGCCGGCAACGAAAAACCAGGCGGGCGACTGCTGTTGCGGACACGCCGGGCATGCCTTGCTGGCCAGCGACTATTATCGCCACCTGTTCCCCCGCTTCTGGCCCGACGCACTGCTGCTCGGTGACAGCCACAGGCTGCCACTGCCACGCGAACAGTGGCCAAAGCTGAACCCACGCGCCTCCCCCCTGGCCTGAACCGTCGTTGCTTGCCCACAGCTGCCCCGTGACTGCGGTGTGCAGCCCTGCTCGACCGTTTCCAGGAAACCACTCATGTCTGCGTTCCGTTGCACCGCACGTGCCGTTCTGCCCGTGCTCGCTTTGTACAGCCTCAGCCCCATGTCACTGGCCATTGCTGAAACACTGCCCGCTGAAAACTCCACCCTCACCCTCGGCGCGGTCACCGTGACCGGCAATGAAAGCGGCCCGCTGGCCACCAGCAGCGTGCTCAGTTCGGTGGACATCCTGGGCGGCGATATCCTCGAAAAAATGCCCGTGACCTATAGCTGGGAACTGTTCAGCCGCGCGCCCGGGGTGATGCTCACCGAGTTCAACCAGGGCACCACCTCGGGCAAACTGTCGTTCCGCGGCTTCAATGGCGAAGGCGAAGTGAACGCGGTGAAGTTGCTGATCGATGGCATCCCCAGCAACACCAACGATGGCAACATGCCCTTCATCGACTCGGTGTTCCCCATGGACATCGACAGCATCGAAGTGGTGCGCGGCACCAGCGACCCACGCTACGGCCTGAACAACATCGCCGGCAACGTCAACATAAACACCCGCACCGGCGGCAACTACAACAAGGCGCGCGTGCGCTACGGCAGCTTCAACACCCGCGAAGTGCAACTGGCCAAGGGCATCGAGACCAGCAACTGGACGCAGAACTATTTCTTCGGTCGCCAGCAGGTCGACGGCTATCGCGACCATGCCGACACCGAGCGCTACAGCTTCGGCGGCAAGTGGTTCTACACCCCTGACGATGGCAGCTACCGCCTTGGCCTGATCGCCCGCCACTACGAGTCCGAAGCCCAAGAGGCCGGCTACCTGACCGAAGACGATGCCCGCCATCATCCGCGCATGAGCAACGCCTACAACGCCACGGACAAAGGCACACGGCGGATGAACCAGGTCAGCGTGCACTTCGACACGGACTTGACCGACAACTTGTCCTGGTCGGCCAAGACCTACCTCAACACCTTCGACGACCGCCGCTGGACCCAGTACTGGCGCACCAGCTCACAGCAGGAGCGCGACACCTACGAAGACCAGTACGGCGCCATCACCTCGCTAACCTGGCGGCCGCAGGTGGACTGGCTGCACGCCTTCGCCCTGGAAGGCGGCAGCGATGTGCAGAAGCAGCAGAACCGCAGCGAGCGCTATCGCACCGTGGAACGTGTGCGTCAGGCCCAGACCCGCGACCAGGACTTCGACTTCAACACCGTCGGGGCCTACGTGCAGGCAGAGATCGAGCCGTTCGAATCACTGAAGATCGTGCCGGCCTACCGGGTGGACAAGATCAGTGGCGACTTCACCAACAAGATGACCGGGCAGGACTACGACATCAACGACTATGGGCTGATCAAGCAGCCCAAGCTCAGCGTGGTCTACTCGCCTTGGCGCTTCGCCAGTGTCTACGCCAACTGGGGGCGCACCTTCCAGGTCGGTACCGGTGCGGCGGCCTACAAGGTGCCGCCGCGCAACGAAGACCTTGACCCGTCGATCAACGAGGGCTGGGAAACCGGCGTCAAGTTCACACCTGCCAGCTGGATCGATGGCCGCGTGGCCTACTGGCGCCAGGACGCCACCGGTGAAGTCAGCCGCCGCCTCAACGACCCCAGCGGCGAATCGGACAACGTCGGTGAAACCCGGCGCTGGGGCTACGACCTGCAGGTCAACCTGCATCCGAACGAGCGCACCGAGATGTGGATGTCGTACTCCTGGCAATACTCGAAGATCCTTGAGCCGAGCAGCGCATTGCCCGACAGCAAAGGCAAGGAAATCGACCACGTGCCGCACCACCTGTGGAACACCGGCATCAGCTACCAGGCGACCCCTGCCCTGCAACTGAACGCCTGGGCGAACGGCCAGACCAATTACTACCTGGAGCGTGAGAATACCCAGGGCACGTACGGCGGGTACGTACTGATGAACCTGGGTGCCATCTACAAACTCAGCGAAACCATGAGCGTAGACCTGCAACTGAAGAATCTGACCAACCGCTATTACGAGTACGTCTGGTACGACCCCGATGGCGCCGATGCCTCGCTGCATTCGCCGGGTGACGGTCGAGCTCTGTATGCCGGGGTGACCTTCGATTTCTAAAAGGGATCTGCGTTCTATCTGGTGAGTGGTCTGTTACGCCAAAGCGCTGGCGTTACAGCGATCACTTGCATCAGTTGAGCGGGGTGGGTGGGAGTGTCCCCAGCAGTGAGACCGCTGCGACTGCCGCCACCCCACAGAACCATTCAACCAGGATGCTGATGCGCAGTACGTGAATACGGCCTGATCGAGCATTCAGTCGATTGAAGTACGCACTTATCTTTGACCCGGCGCTCGATGCAGGCCATGAGGATGTCGTGGTTGCCCGCGACGGCCGCCTGACCGTCTTCGGTGGAAACAACACTTCCGGGCCAATTGATGTGGCACCAGCTCGCAACGCATGCGCCAGCGCCAGCGCCAGCGGAAGGATGGACTTTGAATCCGAGGCATTCGTCGTATCAGGCACGCTCCAGGCGAATGGCAAAGCTGCAGGCAGCGCCACCCAGCAGGACGCCGAGAACGGCATGCTGGTCGTGCACGGCACGCAGGACCCGGATGTGCTCAAAGGCCTGGCTCACCCTCTGGGCAGGAACAGCGGGCAGGAGAACGCACTACTCGCCTTTAGCTGCAAGGACCACGGAGCCGATGCCGGAGACCTGGCCCCAACGCTTCGTGCCATGGGCCACGGCTCCAGCCATCCCAACGCCGGTGGCCAGGTCGCAGTGTGCATCACCGGCGAGATTACCCACACTCTGAAGGCCGAGGGTTTCGACGCAAGCGAGGACGGCACCGGCCGTGGCCAGCCAATCGTGGCCCACGCTATTCAGGCCGGTGCGCTGCGGGAGAATCCAGCCAGCGGGCCAGATGGCGTAGGCGTACAAGCCGAGCACACTTACACCTTGGAGGCTCGGGCTGAAGTCCAGGCAGTGCATACCTACTCCCAAGTTCGGCGCCTCACACCACGGGAGTGCGAATTGCTCCAGGGCTTTGATGGTGACCACACCCGCATCCCATATCGCGGCAAGCCAGCCGATGAATGCCCCGGTGGCCCTCGCTACAAGGCGATCGGCAACAGCAAGGCCGTGTTCGTCGTCCGCTGGATTGGCCGGCGCATCCAATAACAACTTGAACGCATCGCTTGAGGTTACCCATGCCCACAGAAAACCGATCCAGCAACACAGAGATGGTCAGCGTGCCGCGCTTCAGCTTGGAAGCGGCCCGCGATTGCCTCGTTATCTGCCAAGATCAGGCATTCCAGTCGTGCGAGTGCGAATCTTGCCCTCAATGCGGACTGATGCCCGACGAGTGCACCGGCGCCGAATGCTCCAAGACTTGCCAGTGCACAATCTGCGAGCACTGCATGAACAAGGACTCAATCGATTCGCTGACTACTCTGTTAGCCCGGCCAGTCCCCCAGCCCCACCCCGAGCCTATAGCCTGGATGGTTGGTACTGCCTTCTGGTGGACCAAAGAAGAGGCAGAGAGGGATGCGGCAGAGATGAACCTACCTGTGATTGGCTTGGGCCCAATGACCGATACCGGCGAGGTTCAGCGGCTACGAGAAGCGCTGAAGTTCTACGCCGACCGGGACCACTTCGCTGAGGACATTGGCAGCGACTGGGACACCGTGAGCGGCGAGCCAGCGAACGTGCTGTGGCATGACTCCGAGGCTTGGTTCGTCGAAGACGGCTCCATTGCCAGGGCTGCACTAACAGAACGTTCTGAGCCGGACCTCTACTGAAAATCGCAGATCCCTCTGCGACTTCGAATCAGACCAGTAACGAAGGCTGTGTTTTCTGGCTCAGAAAGATGACCCATGCGTCATATGCATTTTGGTGCCAGACCACAGCATCATCCCAGGGGACGCCGTCAATCTCGCCTTTAGAAATTAGGTACCTGAGCCTGGAGTTTGAGGCATCCAATTCGAGGAGGTGCCGATGAGCCGTGTAGCGAAAATCTTCGTTGCTTAGCATTGGACTGATGTCCTAAAGGGCTGGCTCGAGAATACGTGCCGATGTCCCTGTACATTCATTGTGACATCAAATCGAAGCGGCAGCTCCGTAATCGGCACGAAGCACATTTGTACTCCTAAGCTGTAACCCCTCTCCCCTCTATTCGATCATCGAAAGTTGGATGCGTGCTCAGCTATCCAGTCGTTGGCGCGCTGCAGCGCCCAAGCCGTAGCAGCCGTCATCGTCTGACCTTTGCGCTCTGGGTAGTTTTCCTCGAGAAGCATCAGCCCCTTTGGGCCGTAAATACCGAAGAACAATTGGGTGATGTTCTCTTTTGAAACACGCACCTGAATGTTGATCAAAGTACCGCAGGGAAGGCGCTCATCGTAGTTGCGGAAATGCAACGCGGGATCGGCCCATTCCCAGTAAACCTTACCGCGTTTTCGCATGGCCGGGCCTTCTAGAAGGAGGAGAGTTGACGTTTCGGTCAGCCTACTAAAGCCGTGCAAATTTTCCAGTAAAACCTTTCCCCTCTCCCCTCTATTCACTGCCGCGATATGGCGGCCAAGGCGAAGCTATGTCTCAAGCAAAGGAACGCCCGATCCTGTTCAGCGGGCATATGGTCCGCGCCATCCTAAACGGCCAGAAGACTGTCACACGGCGCGAGATCAAGCCCAGCATGCGGAGCGCTGATAGCAGCTTCGAGCTTCACCAGCAGGAAGACGAGTCTTGGCGCCCCATGCACACTTTTGACGAGAGCGGCATGGATGCTCAAGGTACTGAGCACCCGATTGTCTGCCCCTACGGCCAATTCGGTGACCGCCTGTGGGTTCGCGAGGCTTGGCTGGCAGATGCTCAACTCGATTCGATCGCACCGCGCGACCTGAGCCAGGGCGAGCCCATCATGTACCCTGCCGATGGAAGTGTCCGGCAGACAGGTTGCGCAATGATCTCGCAGGGCCGAGGGCGCCCCTCGATCCACATGCCGCGCTGGGCTAGCCGCATCCTGCTGGAAATCACCGCAGTGCGAGTCGAGCTGCTGCAGGACATCAGTGAGGAGCAGGCCGAGGCCGAAGGTGTTGGCTTTCTCCGCCGCGCGCCAGACGCCGACGAGACGCTGACTGCCGCCCAGTTATTCGAGTGCCTCTGGAGCAGCATCAACGGCGATGAATCATGGAACGGCAACCCCTGGGTCTGGGTCGTCGAGTTCAAGAGGATCGAGCCATGACCCGCCTCGCCCTCTGCCTCCTGCTGCTGGCCACCGGCGCCAGCGCAACCGAGAACGTCATCGACATGCAGCACGACAGCCAGCGCGGCGTCACCTGCTACCTGCTGAACGGAGTCGGCATCAGCTGTATCCCCGACAGCCAGCTGCAGGCCGGCAACGAGCGCCAGCTCTCCCCGCACGAACAGCAGGACAACGGACCTACACCCGCTCTGGCGCCTGGGTGCTGGATTGATGAGAGGTATCAGCTGTGAGCAAGATCGACTGGAGCAAAGCGCCAGAATGGGCAGACGGCCATGGCCTAATCGCCCATCACGGCATAACCGAGGTGTGGATCAACATGGACCAGTACGCCGTGGTCGGAGCCGAGGATCGCGCTTATCCATATGGCGGTGGCGCGGGCGAGACGCGGCACAACTTCACGCGCGGCCAGGTCCAGTACATCACGCCTCGACCGGGGCAATGGGACGGCACAGGCCTTCCACCGGTAGGGGTGGTGTGCGAACGAAGGTTCCACGACAAAGAGGGAAGCAGCTGGCAGCGCGTCACGATCACCGCTCACGGCCACAAGAAAATCATGTGCCTCGAAGAAACTGGTGATGAGTGGGCGCACTTCGGGCTGGAGGTTTCGTTCCGGCCCGCCCGCACTCCGGAGCAGATCGCTGCAGATGAACGCCTGCACAAGGTCCGCAACGCTCACACTGCCATCGCAAGAACGCTTGAGTGTTTCCGGGGAGACATTCCAGCGGAGTCCGTTTCCCGACAGGTGATCGAGGCGATGATCGACGCCGGCTACATCAGGCAGGTGACGCCATGATCGCCCTCGCCTACATGGCCTACCTGGTATGGAAGGCGCCGCGATGAATCATACAGTCAGCTACGAAGAAATACGTAAAGCGATGCGAGAGAAAGGGATTACCCAATCCGAACTCGCCCGTAAGCTTGGTGTGAGCCAAGCGTCCATCAGCGACGTTTTGTGCGGCCGCAGTGCCTCATCCGGCAAACTTGGTCGCGCCTTGCTGGCCGAACTCGAACTCACACCGCGCCAGGATCCACCCGCCGCTCCACGATGCCCATTCATGAGTTCATTCCCGGTGCGAATGGCAGTTTCAGGTCAGTCCCTGGCGAAACGGCTAGCTGAAGCACTGATGATTGCAGTGATCGCAAACCTGATCACGAAGTAACCCCTCCCCCAACTACTCAAGCCCGCAGACATGCGCGGGCATGGAGAGCTATTGCCATGACGAAACACAAACACACACCTGGCCCGTGGGAAATTGAACCGCTTGAAGTTTTCGGCCGCGGTGATCGTGAAGGTACCGCCCACATCGTGCTTTGGGACGAAGGCCGAGAGGGCTATACGGTAGTAGCCCAAGGGCTGAGCTATGACGATGATGAATCGGTAGCGAACGCCATCCTTATCGCCCAGGCCCCTCAGCTTCTCTCCGACCTGACCGACGCCGCCGCCCAACTGCGCAAGTACGAAACCCTGCACCGGGCTAAGGGTACTGCCGACAGCCTGGCCAAGGCCGAGGCCAACGCCGAACTTGCCTCGCGCTTCGAGTAGACCATTGCCGCGGCCACGGCCTGACCACCAACCTGCCGCCATCGGCGGCGTGGAGACCATCCATGAACCTGATCGACTGCTACGTCACGAAGATCCTCGTCAAGCCGTACCGCAAGTTCGGCGCCTGGTGGGTCGACGTTGAGTACGACAGCTGGGGCAGCACCAGCACAACCCGGCTCATGTTCCGCACCGAGGAAGCCGCCCGGGCGGCGAAGGTCGGGCACCACTTCACGGCCTGATCGGCCGCAGGAGAACCACATGGCGAACGCCAGCGCGGCACCGGCCGCTCGCATTCAGCCGCGCATCATCCGCGCCGGCGATGCACCCCACTACCTCGGCATGTGCCGATCGGAATTCAACAAGACCGTCAGGCCGCATGTGAGCGAATTCCCCATTGGGGAGCGCGGCATCGGTTTCGACCGGGAAGAGCTGGACGCCTGGGTGAACGACTACATCCAGGCCATGGCAATTGCGAAAGAAGGCGCTCAGGGACGACAATCACCCGGCAGCGAGCGCCCATCAGGAGATAAGGGATGGCGCGAAAGACAATCACATGCCTTTCCCAAAGGAACGGCATCTGGCACATCGACAAGAGGATCAACGGCGAAAGACTTTACGAAAGCACTGGAGCTTGTGACCGGGCGGAAGCGGAAAAGTACCTGATTCACCGGCTGGAGCAGATCCGGCAGCGCAAGGTGTACGGCGTTCGGCAGGTGCGAACCTTTCGGGAGGCGGCAACCAGGTACCTACTCGAGCACAAGGACCAGCCGTCAATAAAGCTGACCGCCCTATGCTTGCAACAGCTGGACCCATACTTGGGCGATTTGCCGCTGACGTACATAGACGACCAGGCGCTGGCCCCGTTCATTCGGGACCGGCAGACGGACGAAGACTTTCCGAATGGGAAGGTGCGGAAGGCAGTCAGCAACAGGACGGTGAACATCGCGATTGAACGAGTGATTCGCGTGCTGTCGCTGGCTTGCCGTAAGTGGCGGGATGAAGAGCGCAGGCCCTGGCTCGACAGCATTCCGCTGCTGGCCAAGCTGGAGGAGAAGAGAGCCAGTCGAAAGCCATACCCGATGTCATGGGACGAGCAGTCGATTCTCTTTGGGGAGTTGCCGGAACACCTGCATAAGATGGCCCTGTTCAAGGTGAACACGGGCTGCCAAGAGCAGGAGGTCTGCAAACTGAGGTGGGATTAGGAGATCTCGGTACCCGAACTGGGCACCACTGTTTTTCTGATACCTGCCGACTTCGGTGGCCGGCACGAGAACTCAGGCGTGAAGAACCGGGACGAGCGCCTGGTGGTGCTGAACAGCGTGGCAAAGTCGATCATCGACGGGCAGCGAGGGATTAGTCGGGAATGAGTATTCCCCTACAACGGCACCGGAATGCACAGGATGAACGACTCGGCCTGGAAGAAAGCGAGGGTGCGCGCGGCAAAGCTCTGGCAGGAGCAAAATCTGAGGCCGGCACACCCTGGGTTCGCTTCCATCAGGGTTCACGATTTGAAGCACACTTTCGGCAGGCGCCTGAAAGCAGCTGGTGTAACAGAGGAAGATCGGAAGTCGCTTCTTGGCCACAAGAACGGCAGCGTGACCAGTCACTATTCTGGCGCGGAGCTGGGACAGTTGATAGAGGCGGCAAACAAAGTTTCAGCGACGGACTCGCGTGGGCCGGTGCTGACGATTTTGAAGAGGAGGCAGGCGTAAAAACCTGAGAAGTCACGCAAAAGTCACGCAAAGGAAAAAGGCCACCCCTTGCGGAAATGGCCTAAGTCCTTGGGATTATTGGTCGGGACGGAGTGATTCGAACACTCGACCCCTTGCACCCCATGCAAGTGCGCTACCGGGCTGCGCTACGCCCCGACTACATTCTCATAACCTCTGAGAACGATGAAGAATCTAACCTAACTCTCTGATAAATGAAACCTTTTTCTCAAAAAAATTTCCACCCATCAGAAAAAGCCCAGCTCACTTCTTCAACACGACCAACACATCCTCCAATTCAACAATCATCTGCCGAATCAGCTGCTTGTACTGGCTCGATTCATCCTTAGCCTCATCACTGGAAAGCCGCAACCGCGCCCCGCCAATGGTGAACCCCTGGTCATAAAGCAGCGCACGAATCTGGCGAATCATCAGCACGTCCTGCCGCTGGTAATACCGCCGGTTACCCCGCCGCTTCACAGGGTTAAGCTGGTCGAACTCCTGCTCCCAATACCGCAGCACGTGTGGCTTTACCGCACACAGCTCGCTCACTTCACCAATGGTGAAGTAGCGTTTACCCGGTATGGGGGGCAGTTCGTCGTTATGGCTTGGTTCCAGCATAGGCCTCAACCCGGGCCTTCAACTTCTGCCCTGGACGAAAGGTGACGACGCGCCGTGCGGTGATCGGGATCTCTTCCCCTGTCTTGGGGTTGCGGCCCGGCCGCTGGCGTTTGTCGCGGAGGTCGAAGTTGCCGAAACCGGACAGCTTCACCTGCTCGTTCTCTTCAAGTGCGTGCCGAATTTCTTCGAAAAACAGCTCGACCAGCTCCTTGGCCTCACGCTTGTTAAGCCCCAGCTCCTCGTACAGCCTTTCGGCCATCTCAGCTTTCGTCAGAGCACCCATGCCGTTATTTCCTTAACGTGGTGTTCAACCTTTGTTCGAGCGAGGTGAGGATGTTTTGCAGGGTAGTGTTCACCTCATCGTCGTTAAGAGTGCGCGATGGATGCTGCCAGGTCAAGCCGACGGCAAGGCTTTTTCTATCAGGATCAATGCCTTTACCTTGGTAGACATCAAACAGCCTGAGGTCTGTGAGCCATTCGCCTGCATTGTCACGAATTAATTCAAGCACCGCGCTAGAAGGCACATCACGTCCTGCAATCAACGCCAGGTCACGACGGGTTTCCGGGAACTTGGACAGCTCGCGGAATTTCGGCAGGCGGCCCTCGACCACGTCGCCCAACACCAGCTCAAACAGGAACACCGGGCGGTCCAGGTCCAGGGCTTTGGCCAGCTCCGGGTGGATGGCGCCAAGGTAGCCGACCAGCTTGCCATCACGCTCGATGGCGGCGGTTTGGCCTGGGTGCAGGGCTGGGTGCTTGCCGGCGCTGAAGGTGAAGTCGCTCAGCGCGCCGGAGTAACCCAGCAGGGCTTCCACGTCGGCTTTAACGTCGAAGAAGTCGACGCCGTCGCGGCCGTTGGCCCAGCCTTCTGGCAGGCGGCTACCGGTGATAACGCCGGCGATCATTGGCTGCTGTTGCAGGTCGCCCAGCTGGCCGACGAAGCGCAGGCCGCTTTCGAACAGGCGCACGCGGTCTTGCTGGCGGTTCAGGTTGTGCTGCAGCGCCTTGACCAGGCCCGGCCACAGGGACGCGCGCATGGCGGCCATGTCGCTGGAGATGGGGTTGGCCAGCAGCAGTGGCTCTACGCCCGGGCTGAACAGTTCGAACAGTTTCGGGTCGATGAAGCTGTAGGTGATGGCTTCCTGGTAACCGCGGGCAACCAGCAGGCGGCGCAGGGTTGGCAGGTCACCACGGGTTTCCGGCTTGCCTTGTGGGGCCAGGCGGGCTTGCGGGTAACGTACCGGCAGGTTGTTGTACCCGTACAGGCGGGCCAGCTCTTCGATCAGGTCCACTTCCAGGCTGATGTCGAAACGGTGGCTTGGGACGGTGACAGTCCACTGCCCTTCCCCATCACGGGTCGTGGTCAGCTCCAGGGCGTTGAGCAGTTGCTCGACCTGGGCGGGGTCCATTTGCATGCCGAGCATCTGGGTGATGCGTTCGTCACGCAGGGTGACCGGGGCCACGCTTGGCAGGTGCTGTTCGCTGACGGCTTCGACGACCGGGCCGGCTTCGCCGCCGACGATGTCCAGTACCAGCTGGGTGGCGCGCTCGAGGGCTTCGCGGGCCAGCTGCGAGTCGACGCCGCGCTCGTAGCGGTGCGAGGCATCGGTGTGCAGGCCGTAGGAACGGGCTTTACCGGCGACGGAAATCGGCTCGAAGAAGGCGCTTTCCAGGAACAGGTCGCGGGTTTTTTCGGTGTTTACACCGCTGTGCTCGCCACCCATGACGCCAGCGATGGCCAAGGCGCGGGTGTGGTCGGCAATAACCAGGGTGTCGGCGCGCAGGGCAACTTCCTGGCCGTCGAGCAGGACGAGTTTTTCGCCCTCTTCAGCCATGCGGACGCGGATGCCGCCGTTGATTTCTGCCAGGTCGAAGGCGTGCATCGGCTGGCCGAGTTCGAGCATCACGTAGTTGGTGATGTCGACGGCGGCGTCGATGCTGCGCACGTCGCTGCGGCGCAGGCGCTCAACCATCCACAGCGGGGTGGGCTTGCTGAGGTCGACGTTACGGATAACGCGGCCCAGGTAGCGCGGGCAGGCGACCGGGGCGCTGACTTCGACCGGGCGCACTTCGTCGTGGGCAGCCGGTACGGCTGGCACCACCGGGCGGGTGACCGGGGTGTTGTACAGGGCGCTGACGTCGCGGGCCAGGCCGGCGATGGACAGGCAGTCACCACGGTTCGGCGTAAGGCCGATTTCGATGCTGGCGTCGTCCAGGCTCAGGTAGGTGCGAATGTTTTCGCCAACCGGGGCGTCGGCAGCCAGCTCCAGCAGGCCATCGTTTTCTTCGCTGATCTGCAGCTCGGCAGCCGAGCACAGCATGCCGAAGGATTCGACGCCGCGCAGCTTGGCCTTCTTGATCTTGAAGTCGCCTGGCAGTTCGGCACCGATCATGGCGAACGGGATCTTGATGCCTGGGCGGGCGTTAGGGGCGCCGCACACGACCTGGAAGGTTTCCTGGCCGTTGCTTACCTGGCACACGCGCAGCTTGTCGGCGTCCGGGTGCTGCTCGGTGGCGAGGATTTCGCCCACGACAATGCCGCTGAACTGGCCGGCAGCGGGGGTTACGCTGTCGACTTCGAGGCCAGCCATGGACAGGCGGGCGACCAGTTCGTCACGGGAGACTTGCGGGTTTACCCAACCGCGCAGCCACTGTTCACTGAATTTCATGCTGTTCTCCTGAAAGTTGCGTCGGGCATTGACCTAGCGGAATTGCGCGAGGAAGCGCAGGTCGTTGTCGAAGAACAGACGCAAATCGTTGACGCCATAGCGCAGCATGGCCAGGCGCTCGGCGCCCATGCCGAAGGCGAAGCCCTGGAACTCTTCCGGGTCGATGCCAGACATGCGCAGCACGTTCGGGTGCACCATGCCGCAGCCCATCACTTCGAGCCAGCCGGTTTGCTTGCACACGCGACAGCCATTGCCGGAACACATCACGCACTGGATGTCGACTTCGGCGGACGGCTCGGTGAACGGGAAGAACGATGGGCGGAAACGTACCGCCAGTTCTTTTTCGAAGAACACGCGCAAGAATTCTTCGATGGTGCCCTTGAGGTCGGCGAAGTTGATGTCGCGATCGATCAGCAGGCCTTCGACCTGGTGGAACATCGGCGAGTGGGTGATATCCGAGTCGCAGCGGTATACGCGGCCCGGGCACACAATGCGAATCGGCGGCTGGGTGGACTCCATGGTCCGCACCTGCACCGGCGAGGTGTGGGTGCGCAGCAGCATGTTGGCATTGAAGTAGAAGGTGTCGTGCATCGCCCGGGCCGGGTGGTGGCCGGGGATGTTGAGCGCTTCGAAGTTGTGGTAGTCGTCTTCCACCTCTGGGCCTTCGGCAATGCCGTAGCCGATGTGGGTGAAGAACTGCTCGATGCGCTCGAGTGTACGGGTGATCGGGTGCAGGCCACCGGTGGCCTGGCCACGGCCTGGCAGGGTGACGTCAATGCATTCGGCAGCCAGGCGAGCGCTGAGCTCTGCCTCTTCAAAGGCGGCCTTGCGGGCATTGAGCACAACGGTGACGCGCTCTTTGGCGTCGTTGATCAGCGCGCCGATTTTCGGGCGCTCTTCGGCTGGCAGGTTGCCCAGGGTCTTCATCACCTGGGTCAGCTCGCCCTTCTTGCCGAGATAATTTACCCGGATCTGTTCCAGGGCATTGATGTCTTCAGCGCGCTCCACGGCCTCCAGGGCTTGAGAGACCAGCGCATCCAGGTTTTCCATGTACAGACTCCAGATACGAAAATAGGGGAAGAGCTTTGAAGGCTCTTCCCCTATCGATGACGTTCAATGCCCGGCGACGCTAGCGCCGCCGGGTGATTGCCTCGGGTACTTAAGCCAGAACGGCTTTAGCTTTCTCGACAATCGCAGCAAACGCCGCTTTTTCGTTCACTGCCAGATCGGCCAGAACCTTACGGTCGATTTCGATCGAAGCCTTTTTCAGGCCAGCAATCAGACGGCTGTAGGACAGACCGTTGGTGCGGGCACCGGCGTTGATACGAGCGATCCACAGTGCGCGGAACTGACGCTTCTTCTGACGACGGTCACGGTAGGCATATTGACCAGCCTTGATGACAGCCTGCTTGGCAACGCGGAATACGCGCGAGCGCGCACCGTAGTAGCCTTTAGCCAGTTTCAGAATTTTCTTGTGACGCTTACGAGCGATGACGCCACGCTTAACACGAGCCATGAGTAACTTCCTCTATCTAAACCAGAATTAACGTACGCGCAGCATGCGCTCGACTTTTGCCACGTCAGACGGGTGCAGCAGGCTGGCACCGCGCAGTTGACGCTTACGCTTGGTCGACATTTTGGTCAGGATGTGGCTCTTGAAAGCGTGCTTGTGCTTGAAGCCGGAAGCGGTCTTCAGGAAGCGCTTCGCAGCACCGCTCTTGGTTTTCATTTTTGGCATGTTGGAACTCCGCATTCGATAAAAATTACACAATAATCATCAGGCCTGCCGTGCCCGGGAGATTACTTCTTCTTTTTGGGGGCGATGACCATCATAAGCTGGCGTCCTTCCATCTTAGGATGCTGCTCAACGGCGCCGTATTCGGCGAGGTCGGCTTCGACCCGCTTCAACAGCTCCATGCCCAGCTCCTGGTGGGCCATCTCACGGCCGCGGAATCTCAGAGAGATCTTGGCCTTGTCCCCATCGGTAAGGAAACGTACCAGGTTGCGTAGTTTTACCTGGTAATCCCCTTCTTCCGTCCCTGGACGAAACTTGATTTCTTTGATCTGGATCTGCTTCTGGTTTTTCTTGGCTTCGTTGGCCTGCTTCTTCTTCTCGAAGAGGTGCTTGCCGTAGTCCATGACCTTGCAGACGGGCGGTTGCGCGTCTGCAGAGATTTCTACCAGATCCAGCTTCGCTTCATCAGCGATACGAAGCGCTTCATCAATCGAGACGATGCCAATCTGCTCGCCGTCAGCGCCAATTAACCGAACCTCGCGTGCCGAGATATTCTCGTTGATCGGGGCTTTCGGTGCAGTTCGTTTATCGTTTCTCATTTCACGCTTAATAGTCATTACTCCGATTCTAGGCGACCGCGCTGGGCAACAGCGCTGTTGAGCAGCTGCGTGAATTCAGCCACCGGCATGGAGCCGAGGTCTTTGCCTTCACGGGTGCGTACGGCGACGGTCTGCGTTTCGACTTCGCGATCCCCTATAACCAAAAGGTACGGGACCTTGAGCAAAGTATGCTCGCGGATTTTAAAGCCGATCTTCTCATTTCTCAAGTCCGACTTGGCACGGAAACCGCTACCGTTCAGGGTATTTTCTACCTCGAGGGCAAAATCGGCCTGTTTGTCGGTGATATTCATGATCACAGCCTGGGTTGGCGCCAGCCACGCCGGGAACACGCCAGCGTAGTGCTCGATCAGCATGCCGATAAAGCGTTCGAACGAACCAAGGATGGCGCGGTGCAGCATGACCGGGCGTACTCGGCTGTTATCTTCGGCGATGTAGCTGGCATCCAGGCGCTCTGGCAGGTTCGGGTCGTACTGCAGGGTACCGCACTGCCAGTTACGGCCGAGGCAGTCGCGCAGGGTGAACTCGATCTTCGGGCCGTAGAAGGCGCCTTCGCCTGGCTGGTATTCCCACTCCAGGCCGGATTCGTTCAGGGCGTCGGCCAGTGCACCTTCGGCACGGTCCCACAGCTCTTCGGAGCCCACACGCTTGGCCGGGCGGGTCGACAGCTTCATGGCGATGTCGGTGAAGCCGAAGTCCTTGTACACGTCCAGGGTCAGCTTGATGAAGTCGGCGGCCTCTTTCTTCACCTGCTCTTCGGTGCAGAAGATGTGCGCGTCGTCTTGCACGAAACCACGCACGCGCATGATGCCGTGCAGGGCGCCGGACGGCTCGTTACGGTGGCAGGCACCGAACTCGGCCAGGCGCAGTGGCAGGTCGCGGTAGCTCTTCAGGCCCTGGTTAAATACCTGCACGTGGCACGGGCAGTTCATCGGTTTTACCGCGTAGTCACGGCTTTCCGACGAAGTGGTGAACATGTTCTCGGCGTAGTTGGACCAGTGGCCGGAACGCTCCCAGAGGATGCGGTCGACAACCTGCGGGGTCTTGATTTCCTGGTAGCCGTTGACGCGCTGAACCTGGCGCATGTACTGCTCAAGCACCTGATACACGGTCCAGCCGTTGGCGTGCCAGAACACCATGCCCGGGGCTTCTTCCTGCAGGTGGAACAGGTCGAGCTGCTTGCCGATTTTGCGGTGGTCGCGTTTTTCGGCTTCTTCGATGCGCTGGATGTACGCAGCCAGCTGCTTCTTGTCGGCCCAGGCGGTGCCGTACACGCGTTGCAGCTGCTCGTTCTTGGCATCGCCGCGCCAGTAGGCGCCGGACAGCTTGGTCAGCTTGAATGCCTTGAGGAAGCGGGTGTTCGGCACGTGCGGGCCGCGGCACATGTCGACGTATTCTTCGTGGTAGTACAGGCCCATGGCCTGCTCGTCCGGCATGTCTTCGACCAGGCGCAGCTTGTAGTCTTCGCCACGGGCGGTGAACACGTCGATGACTTCGGCACGCGGGGTCACTTTCTTGACCACGTCGTAGTCTTTGTCGATCAGCTCCATCATGCGCTTTTCGATGGCGGCCATGTCTTCTGGGGTGAAGGGGCGCTCGTAGGCGATGTCGTAATAGAAGCCTTCATCGATGACCGGGCCGATCACCATCTTGGCGGTCGGGTACAGCTGCTTCACGGCGTGGCCAACCAGGTGGGCACACGAGTGACGAATGATCTCCAGTCCCTCTGCATCTTTAGGGGTGATGATCTGCAGGGTGGCGTCGTGGCTGATCAGGTCACAGGCGTCGACCAGCTTGCCGTCGACCTTGCCGGCCACGGTGGCCTTGGCCAGGCCGGCGCCGATGGATGCGGCGACTTCGGCTACGGATACGGCGTGATCAAACGAACGTTGACTGCCATCGGGAAGAGTAATAACGGGCATGGCGCCTCCTCTCCTAGTGGTGACCCCTACCAAAGGTCACGTGGGTTGGGATGAGCCAGTACAAGATCCGACCTGCCCTCCTTTACAGGAAGCCTGCCTCACAGTGGCAGAAGCCTTTCGGCTTGCGAGGGACGAACCAGAGTGACTGGAAAGAAAAAAGATAGCTGCAAGCTGAACGTTGTCAGCTGCAAGCCGGGCATGCTAGCACGCGGGTTGCACGCCAGGCAGAAATATTTGGAAATTACGGACTTCGGCTGAACTAACGCGGAAAAATTCCTATCAGACCTTGGGAAGCAACCTACTCTTGATGAGACCTTAACCCAAGGAGTAACTGGTTATGCGAGTTCCGTCTCTTCTGGCCCTGGCGGCCGCTGGGGCCCTGCTGCTGCCGATGGCGGCGAACGCTGGCAACTTCCCACCAGGCAAGGAAGCTGGCTACATGGCCCAGTGCACGCAAGTGGCCAGCGGCCAGGGCGTTGACGCCGCGACCGCGAAAAAACACTGCGACTGCGGCGCCCAGGCCATCAAAAAGAATTTCACCGACGCGGAGATTGCCGACCTGGACAGCAACGACGGGGTGGACGCCAAGCTGATGCAGAAGGCCCAGACGGTCGTTCAGCAGGCGTGCAAGCCTAAGAGCTGAAACCTTAAAGCCAGGATCAGCCAGCCATTCTTTGAGCTGGATCAATATCCTGCGAAGGTAAAAGGCGCTAGATGCGCAGAATTAGACTATGATGTGTCCCGTGCTCCGTAGCCTCGGCCGCATTGCACCACTGAAAAAACTAAATGTTCTGGAGATTCACCCATGTCCAATCGCCAACAAGGCACCGTCAAATGGTTCAATGATGAGAAAGGCTACGGCTTCATCACCCCAGCAGGCGGCGGCGACGACCTGTTCGTTCACTTCAAAGCCATCGAATCTGACGGTTTCAAGAGCCTGAAAGAAGGCCAGACTGTTTCCTTCGTCGCCGAGCGCGGCCAGAAGGGCATGCAGGCTGCACAGGTTCGTCCGGAGTAATTCGGATAGCTGTAAAAAAACCCGCCCTTGTGGCGGGTTTTTTTATGGGTGTTTGACCCCCC
>NZ_BCBJ01000005.1:0-14701 GCF_001320605.1 Pseudomonas sp. NBRC 111133
AAAAAACCCCCCCTTTGGGGGGGTTTTTTTTATGGGTGTTGCACCCGCCTGTACAGGCCTTCAACCGCAGTTAACGCGGGTGACCTTGCCTTGCTCGTCTACATTCAGGTTCAGGCGCTCGGAGCGGTACTCCAGGGTGACCACGTCGTGCGGCTTGAGTATACGTGCCATTTGCGAGCCACTGGCCTTGCGCGCCTGCTCCAGCAGCTCGGCACTGCCTTGCTTGCCAATGGCGAAATCGGCACCGCTGGCCTCGCAACGGCCATCATTGCCAGCCGCTGCGGCTGGTGCATCGCCACCACCTGAGTTACCGCCAGTGCTGCAACCAGCCAGGACAGCAGCCACCGCCAGGGTTGCCAACATTGCACGGGTACGGAACATGAAGCCTCCTAAATCGATCTGGGAACTGCCTGTTCCGACAGCTCCACCAAGAATTCGTTGCAAAACCGCGCAAGTCTGCCTGAACCGGGCGCCCCGAGCGAAAGGCAATCGTGACCGAATTTTACCAGTCAGCCGACGAGGCGCTTGGTTTGCGCTGCAAAGTCATGATTTACTTTAGGAAGTGAAGGCACAGTGCCTCCCCGAATACCAGGATCCGGTATTCGCCCCTCCGCCCCGGGCCCAAGCGAGAGCCTTTCATGAGCAGCCACAGCATCGATGCCGATATCAAGGTCAAATGGGCGGAGGGCCAAAGCGCGTACAGCCCTGGCACGCCGGAGGAGTTGCTGCTGATCGCCGTCGACCTGCTGGTACGCGACCGCGGCGCCGAGGCGGCGCGCAGCTTCGTCGACCAGGTGCTTGAGCGCTTTGCACCGCACCCGGCTATTCCAATCGCGCCAAACGGTCGCTGAGCAGGTCGAAAAGGCCTTGGGCATCGCCCTCTTCCACCCACATCACGTTGGCAGGCTGCTTGAGTACGCCGTACCAGTCGGCAAGGGTCTGGCCGAAGGCCGGGCCTTCGCGGCTGTCGATGCTCATGTGGATGCGCCGGCCACTGAACAACTCGGGCTTTAGCAAGTAGGCGATGACGCTGGCGTCATGCACCGGGCCACCGGGCATGCCGTACAGATCCATGTCGTGGGTGATGTAGGCGTTGAGGATATCCACCACCCGTTTACTGGCCTGATTGTTCACCTCGGCCAGTTGCTTTAAGCGAGCGTCGCTGGTCAGCAGCTTGTGGGTGACGTCCAGCGGCAGATAGGTGAGCTGTACACCACTGGCCAGCACCACCTGGGCTGCATGCGGGTCGGCGTAGAGGTTGAATTCCGCTGCCGGGGTGATGTTGCCGCCGTTGAAATGGGCGCCGCCCATGACCACCACTTCCTTGATGCCTTTGGCGATTTCCGGGCGCTGGACCAATGCCAGGGCTAGGTTGGTCTGCGGGCCCAGCATGGCCACGGTGATGCTCTGTGGTTTGGCGGCGCCGAGGGTGTCGACCAGATATTGCACGGCGTTGCCTTGTGCCAGGGGCTTCTTCGGTTCGTGTACGGGGACGCCGGTCAGGCCTTCTTCGCCGTGGACGTCGGCGGCGTAGATGGGCGTGCGTACCAGCGGGCGGGCGGCACCGGCATAGACGGGGATGTCTTCACGGCCGGCCCATTCACGGGCCAGGCGGGCGTTGCGCGAGGTTTTGTCCAGGCGGACGTTGCCGGCCACGGTGGTGATGGCGCGGATGTTGAGTTCGTCGGGCGAGGCCATGGCCAGGAACAGCGCGACCACGTCGTCGGCGCCGGGGTCGGTGTCGATGATCAGGTCGATCGGGGCGGCCTGGAGGGTGGTGGCGGTGGCCATGAGGGCGAGTCCTTGTAGCAGGGGTTTGAGCATGGTGTGGCACTCCTGTTGCCTGAGTAGTAATTTCCGGGGCTGCTTTGCAGCCAATCGCCGGCAAGCCAGCTCCCACAGGTACAGCGCCGCCCCCCAAGGCTGATGACATCCCTGTGGGAGCTGGCTTGCCGGCGATCGGGGGCAAAGCCTCCGCCTTCAAAAGGTGACGCCGGAGATCAGGGCGATGTTGCTGTAGGGCTGGCACTCGCCCGTACGCACCACGGCGCGGGCACTGCGCGACAGCACCTTGAAGTCTTCGTGGCTCAGCCATTCCCGCTTGCCCAGCTTGCCTTTCAACCGCTCGATCTCGACCAGTGCCGGTGGCACCACTTTCTGCATTTCTTCGGCCAGTACGTGCCGCTCTACCTGCAGTTCGCTCAGCACCGCCCGTAAGACACTGGCGAAATCCGGCAGGCCTGGCGTAACGGCCAGGTCGATCAGCTCCACGCCTGGCGGTACCGGCAGGCCGGCATCGCCGATCACCAGAATGTCGCCATGCCCCATGCCCGCGATGGTCCGCGACAGGGCAACGTTCAGCAACGGGGTTTTCTTCATGGCGTAAGCTCCGCCAGATAGGGAATCGATGGCTGTGCACCGGCGCGGGTAACCGACAATGCCGCCGCACGCTGGCCAAAGGCGATGGCCTCGCCCTCCCCCAAGCCCCGAACCAGACCGGCGGCGAAACCACCGATGAAGGTGTCGCCGGCGGCAGTGGTATCCAGCGGCTGCACCACAGGCGCCGGGAAATGCTGGTGGCCCTGTTCCGTCACCAGCAAGGCCCCTTGAGCCCCCAGGGTTATGATCACTTTGCCCGCCCCCATCTGCCGCAAGCGTTCCCCTGCGTGACGGGCACTGTCCTGGTCGGTTACCGGCATGCCGGTCAGGGTTTCAGCCTCGCTTTCGTTGGGCGTGAGGTAATCGATGCGGGCAAACCACTCCGCCGGCAAGGGGCCGGTGGCAGGCGCCGGGTTAAGGATGACTTGCTTGCCCAGCTCACGGGCCCTGACCAAGGTCCAGGCCACGGTTTCCACCGGCACCTCAAGCTGGCAGATGACCACCTCGGCCGCTTGCAACAGGGCATCGAAGCGTTGCACCGACTGCGGCGTCAGCAGGCCGTTGCCGCCGGGGATGATGACGATGCAGTTCTGGCTGGCCGCATCCACGGTAATCAGCGCCACACCACTGGATACGCCAGGGCAGGTACTGACACCCTGGCAGTCGATGCCCTCTACATACAAGGCGCGGTGCAACTGCCGGCCATAATCATCGTCACCCACATTGCCGATCATGGCCACGCTGCCGCCCAGCCGCGCCACGGCCACAGCCTGGTTGGCGCCCTTGCCGCCCGGCACGGTGAAAAAGCTTTCGCCGGGAAGGGTCTCGCCGGCCCGGGGCAAGCGCTGGGCGCGGGCCACCAGGTCCATATTCAGGCTACCCACTACCACGACCTTGGCACTCATGATATTTCCTTAGCGTTAGCGGTAATCGTTGAACAGGTCCGGGCGCGGCCCGGTGGATTCGCGCAACACGATGCGCGGGGCGACGATGCGTTGTTCTGCCGCGCCTTGCCGGGGTGCAGCGATGCGTGCCAGCAACAGCGAGGCGGCGTTTTCGCCCAGCTCACGGATGGACTGGCCCACGGTGGTCAGCGGCGGGTACACGTAGCGGCTGAGCTCGATATCGTCGAAGCCGATCACCGACAGCTCACCGGGTACATTGATATTGCGCTCCGCGGCAGCACGCAGCACACCAAAACCGATCATGTCGTTGCCGGCAAAAATCGCCGTTGGCCGCTTGCCCTCCAGCACCTGCGCTGCCGCTGCGTGCCCGCCGGGGCTGGTGAAGTCGCAATGCAGCACACGATTGCCCTGCACCTGCGCCCCGGTCTCGGCCATGGCCCGACGGAAGCCGCTCAGGCGCAGCTGGGTAACCCCGGTTTCGGCGGGGCCGCCGATGTAGGCGATATCCCGATGGCCCAGTTCCAGCAAATGCCGGGTAGCCAGGTAGGCGCCCTGCTCGTGGTCGATGCGTACCAGGTCGGCATCGACGCCTTCCAGCTCGCGGTCGACGATCACCATTGGCGTGCGCACGCTGGCCAGGCTTTGCAGCAGGTCACTGTCCTGGCCTACCGAGGCCACCACCAGACCGTCGATGCGCTTTTCCAGCAGCACCCGCAGATAACTGCGCTGCTTCTGCGGGTTGTCGTCGGAGTTACACAGGATCACGCAGTAGCCGTTGCGCTCGCAGGCATCTTCGATACCCCGTGCCAGCTCGGCGAAGTAAGGGTTGACGCTGTTGGGCACCAGCAGGCCGATGGTGGCCGTGCTGCGCGCCTTGAGCGAACGCGCCACGGCGCTGGGCACGTAGTCCAGTTCAAGGATGGCGGCTTCGACCTTCTGCCGCACGTGTTCGCTGACGGGTCGGGTCTTGTTCAGCACATGGGACACGGTGGTGTAGGAAATGCCCGCCAGTGCCGCGACGTCTTTGATGGTTGCCATGTTGTCAGTTCCGCCGGCCTGCGCGCCGGCTACGGTAGGTGTCGAGCACCACGGCGATGACGATCACCGCCCCGGTGATGATGCGTTTGGTCGGTTCGCTGGCACCGATCTGCGCCAACCCGGCGGCCAGCACCGAAATGATCAGTACGCCAAAGAAGGTGCTGATGACCGAGCCGCGCCCGCCCATCAGGCTGGTGCCGCCGATGACCACGGCTGCGATCACCTGCAGCTCCAGGCCGGAGCCGGCATTGGGGTCAGCCGCCTCCAGTCGAGAAATCTGGAACAGGGAGGCCAGTCCGGCAAGCAGGCCCATCAGGGCGAACACCAGTACCTTGTATGGGCGCGGGTCGATACCGGCCAGGCGCACGGCCTCTTCGTTGGTGCCGATGCCGATCAGGTAGCGGCCGAACACGGTGCGGGTCAGCACCAACTGGGCCAGCACGATCACCAGCAAGGCAATGATGAACGCGGGCGATATGCCAAAGGCCACCGGGTTGGAGAACCAGGCGTAGGCATCGCCGATATAGGCGGTGCGCGAGTCGGTGAACTGGTAGGCCAGGCCGCGGGCCATCTCCAACACGCCAAGCGAGACGATGAACGACGGAATGCGCCAGGCTACGGTGACGCCACCGGTGATGCTACCGGCCAGCGCGGCCACGGCCATGCCCAGCAGCGCCGAGGGCAAAACGCCCCAGCCCCAGCCAAGAATCGCCACGCTCACCGTGGATGCCGCCAGCGCCAGCACCGAGCCCACCGACAGGTCGATGCCGCCGATGATCAGCACGAAGGTCATGCCCACCGCCAGCACCATCAAGTCGGGGATCTGGTTGGCCAGGGTGCTGAAGGTGTTATACGACCAGAAGTGGCTGCTGAGGAACGAGAACAGCACGATCATCGCCAGCAAGGCGCCAGCCAGGCCCAGGTAGGTGCCCAGGCCAAAATAGGTGCCACTGCGGCGCACGGGGGCGGCGCCTTGGCTATCGAGCGGAGTGGTTTTCATGCATCCATCCTGGGGGCTGCGTCGTGCAGCAGTGCGTCACGTTTCTGATAACCGGCAAAGGCGGCGGCCAACAGCTGGTCCTGGCTCCAATGATCGCGGTCGAAGGTGTCGATCAGGCGACCGGCAGACAGTACGGCGATGCGGTCGCAAATCAGCATCAGCTCGCGCAGGTCGCTGGACACCACCACCAAGGCCTTGCCCTGACGTGCCAGTTCGGCCAGCAGGCCGTAGATGTCGAATTTGGCGCCGACGTCGATGCCACGGGTGGGTTCGTCGAACAGCAGCACCTGGCAGTCGCGCTCCAGCCAGCGGCCGATTACCACCTTCTGCTGGTTGCCGCCCGACAGCTCGCCCACCACTTGCTGCGCGCCCGCACTGCGAATGCGCATGGCCTGGATCTGGCGCTCTGCCAGGCTCTTTTCTGCCTCGCCATCGAGTATGCCGGCCCGCGATACCGCGCCCAGGTTGCCCAAGGCGATATTGGCGCTGATCGACTGTGTCAGCAGCAGGCCTTCGCCTTTGCGGTCTTCGGTAATCAGTGCGATACCCGCCCGCACAGCCGCCTTGGGCGAATCGATGTTAACGGCCTGGGGTGGCTGGCCAAGTGCAATGCTACCGCTGTCGGCGCGGTCGGCGCCGTAGATCAGCCTTAGCAATTCGGTTCGTCCGGCACCTATCAGGCCGGAAATACCGAAAATTTCCCCTGCCCTGACTTCGAACGACACGTCGCGCACCTTGTCGGCGCGGCTGAGCTTGTCGACCTTGAGCAAGGGCGCGCCAATCTGCCTGCGGCCCAGGTCGATAGGTTCGCCCAGCTCGCGGCCGACCATCAGGTTGACCAGCTCGGTGCTGCTGTAGCGCTGGATCGGCTCGTCACACACCAGCTTGCCGTCGCGCAGCACGACGATGCGCTGGGCCACCCGCTGCAGCTCTTCAAGGCGGTGCGAGATGTAGACGATGGCCACACCACGCTCACGCAGACGCTCGATCTGAGTGAACAGCAGCTCCACCTCGCGGGCGGTGAGCATGGCGGTGGGCTCGTCGAAGATCAGCACACGGCAGTCGCCGATCAGGTTACGGGCGATCTCGACCATCTGCTGGTGGCCGATGCCCAGCTCACCGACCGGCGTATCCGGGCTGATGGCATCGAGCCCGACCTGCACCATGGCAGCCGTGGCCAGCTGGCGCAGGCGCTTCTGGCTGATGCAGCCGAAACGGCTGGGCAGGTTATCGAGGAACAGGTTTTCCGCCACGGTCAGCGTGGGCAGCAGGTTGAGCTCCTGCATGACCATTCGCACACCCAGGCGCTCGGCCTCGCGGCGGCTGCCAGGCGCGTACGCCTGGCCGCGGTAGGTCATGTGCCCGGTGGTCGGAGATTCCAGGCCACTGATGAGTTTGGACAGGGTGCTCTTGCCCGCACCGTTTTCACCGGTCAGGGCCAGCACTTCGCCGGCCCGCAGGTTCAGGCTGACCTCGCCGAGCACAGGCTGGGCGTAAGTCTTGCCCAACCCGCTGGCGGCAAGCACCACTTCGTTGGCCGATGCAGGCATGGCCGTTTCTCCTGGCAGCAATCAGGGCTTGGTGATGAGTTGGACCGGGGTCTGAATGACGTTGTCGGCATCCACGTCCGGCTTCTCGCCCTTGACCATCTTCAGCGCCGCCTGGATGCCGTACACCGCCTGCTGGCTGGCCGCCTGGTCGAGGGTGGCGAGCACCCTGCCATCCTTGAGCATGGGTTTGATGGCGTTGATGTTGTCGTAGCCCACCACTTGCACTTGGCCAGTCTTGCCGGCAGCGCGCACGGCCGACACCGCGCCCATGGCCATGCTGTCGTTGCCGGCCAGCAGGGCTTTCAGGTCGGGGTATTCGTTGAGCATGGAGGCAGCGACGGCGTTGCCCTTGTCGATCTCCCAGTTGCCGCTTTGCACCGAGACGATCTTCATCTGTGCGGCGTCCATGGCGTCCTTGAAGCCGGCGGTGCGCTGCTGGGCATTGGTGGTGGTCGGCACGCCTTCGATGATGCCGACCTGGTCACCGGCCTTGAGCTTCTCGTTGGCCAGGTAGTCGCCGACCAGGCGCGCGCCTTTGCGGTTATCGGGGCCAACGAAGGGCACGCTGATGCCTTTGCTCTTGAGCAGTTCAGGGTCCAGGCGGTTGTCGATATTGATCACCACCACGCCCTGGTCCATGGCCTTTTTCACTGCCAAGACCAGCGCCTTGGAATCCGCCGGGGCGATCACCAGCGCCTTGGCGCCGGCATTGACCATTTGCTCGACGATGCGGATCTGCTCGCCGGTATCGGTCTCGTTCTTAATGCCGCTGGCGATCAGATCGAACTCGTTGGGATGCGCTTTCTGGTAGTCCTTGGCGCCGTCTTCCATGGTGCGGAAGAATTCGTTGGCCAGTGACTTCATCACCAGGGCGACCTTGGGCTTGTCTTCGGCGTGGGCGGCGGAAAACGGCAGGGCGAAAGACAGGGTGGAAACGACAGCGAGGGCCAGCAGACGACCGGGGAACGGCAGCTTCATGGACAATGACTCCGAATCTTGTGTTTTTTATCGGATCGCAAACGTTTGCGTTGCCTAACTATGGAAATAAGACCGGGGGTTGTCAAATCCGTTTGGCGTTCGGTGGCCTGAGCTCTGCTGGTACCGATTATCCAGAATTTTCCGGAAAACCGAACACCTTTTCCTACGCCTGTTCGGATTTTCGAATGGAATACTGGCCCCTGTCGCGGCTCAAGACCGTGCCTGCAGGCGTTTGCACAAGCTGGTATGAAACATGCCTCAAGCCTTATGCGACATACGAAAAATCTCATTAGGAAGAGAGAGAACAATAACGATGAATGCTGCACTTAAAACCTTCGCCCCCAGCGCCCTCGCCCTGCTGCTGATCCTGCCCGCCACCGCCTCGGCCAAAGAAGCCGAAACTCAGCAGAAGCTGGCCAACGTGGTCATCCTCGCCACCGGCGGCACCATTGCCGGCGCCGGCGCCAGCGCCGCCAACAGTGCCACCTACCAGGCCGCCAAGCTGGGCGTCGACAAGCTGATTGCCGGTGTGCCGGAACTGGCCGACATTGCCAACGTACGCGGCGAGCAGGTGATGCAGATCGCCTCTGAAAGTATCTCCAACGACGACCTGCTGAAGCTGGGCAAGCGTGTCGCCGAACTGGCCGAGAGCAAGGACGTCGACGGTATCGTGATCACCCACGGCACCGACACCCTCGAAGAAACCGCCTACTTCCTCAACCTGGTGGAAAAGACCGACAAGCCCATCGTGGTCGTCGGCTCGATGCGTCCGGGCACCGCCATGTCGGCCGACGGCATGCTCAACCTGTACAACGCCGTGGCCGTGGCCAGTGACAAGCAGTCGCGCGGCAAGGGCGTGCTGGTGACCATGAACGACGAGATCCAGTCTGGCCGTGACGTGAGCAAGTCGGTGAACATCAAGACCGAAGCGTTCAAGAGCGCCTGGGGCCCGATGGGCATGGTGGTGGAAGGCAAGTCGTACTGGTTCCGCCTGCCGGCCAAGCGCCATACGGTCAATTCCGAGTTCGACATCAAGCAGATCAGCAGCCTGCCGCAGGTGGACATCGCCTATGGCTATGGCAACGTGACGGACACTGCCTACAAGGCGCTGGCGCAGAACGGTGCTAAGGCGCTGATCCATGCCGGTACCGGCAACGGTTCGGTATCGTCACGAGTAGTGCCGGCGCTGCAGGAGCTGCGCAAGAATGGTGTGCAGATCATCCGTTCGTCGCACGTCAACCAAGGTGGTTTCGTGCTGCGCAACGCCGAACAGCCGGATGACAAGAACGACTGGGTTGTGGCCCATGACCTGAACCCGCAAAAAGCGCGGATTCTGGCGATGGTGGCGATGACCAAGACCCAGGACAGCAAAGAGCTGCAGCGGATCTTCTGGGAGTATTGATCGTACCGCCCCCAGAGCCGGTACGCCGGCCCTAGGGGCTTCGCTCCAACCCTACTGGCTAACACGCGCTCCTACAAAAAGCTCGCGCAAGACTAGGAGAGGGTCATGGCGCGATGCGCTTCAGCTCGTTTAACAACCCCATCGGCTGCTGCAGTTTCTCTTCGCCAAACTGCGCCTGAATCTACTGGTAGTTGGCTTCCACCCCCTCCTTCATCGAGCCAAAGCACGCCTCCGCGCCCTCGGCCAGCGTCACGAAAACACGTCGCTGGTCCTGCGCGACCATCTGCCGCCGCACCAGCCCGTCACGCTCCAGCCGCCCCAGCACCCCAGTCATGCTCGGTTTGAGGATGCAGGCCAGCTCTGCCAGTTGGTAATTCTCCAGCTCGCCATGCTGCTTGAGGATGCGGATCACCCGCTATTGCTGCTCGGTCAGGTCGTGCTCGTTCAACAGCGGCCTGAAAAATGCCATTGCGGCTTCCCGGGCCTGCAGAAGGATCAGTGTGAGCGAAGGTTGCATCTTGGTCATGGTCAAGCCTGTGGTTTTTCTCTGCTCACGAATTTAAGGGCATGCACGATGGAAAGTGCAATCTGTTCCACGGAAAACCCATTCAAGCCTGGCGCGCGGGCTGCGACCATCCGCTACAAACAACATATTCCGGGTGCCCTGCCATGACCCTTTCACTGCAAGCCCGCCTGCCGTTGGCGGTACTCAACCGGCGTAAGCTTGGCGTAGCGGTTGAAGAAGCGGCTGAAATAGGCCGGATCCTTGAAGCAGAGCTGGTAGCAAATTTCGTTGGCCGTGCTGCCAGAGAACAACAGCAGGCGCTTGGACGGCAGGTCGGCACACGTCGTTCAGCCGCGCCTCGGTCACGCCAATTTGCTGCGCGTAGCGGGCCAGCAGCCAGTGCTCCAGGTAATGCGCTTCGATCAGTGCATTGAAACGGTGGTAGATTTTCAGGTCTTCGTGCCGCGCCGGGGTCGACTCCAGCGACTCACGCGTGTTCATCCAGGAGCCGGCCGATGTCCCACGGGTAATGGACGTGACAGGTGAGAAGCTCCGTGGTATTGACCCGGCCACCACGGTCAGTTTGGTGATCTGTGTCATAGGTTTTGCCTTGTGATCCGGTAGTGGAGGGATCAGCTGAGAACGAGGTTTCCCCAGAGGTTGAGCTTTACGCCGACGCCTTGTTCGAGCGCCTTGCGGTACACCACGGCGCCCCAGGCCACGTCCTCGACGGGCATGCCGCCGACCGACATCAGGATGATTTCGTCGTCGTGCAGGCGCCCTGGTGCATGCTGGGCCGGGACCATCGACGTCACCCCCAACTCCAACCCGGTGATCGGCCCGGTGGCCAGTCTTCCGGGCCTGACCCTGGCCACTGGGTTTTCCGGGCACGGCTTCGGCACCTCGCCTGCGGCCGGCCAGCCGGCAGCGGACCTGGTGTCCCAGGCCGCTCCGCTGATCGACCCCGCCCCTTGCCGCTTCGAACGCTTTACCTGACGTCATGGCGATGACTGACCATGAGTGGATTTCCCCCGACAAGCTGTTGCGAATTTACTTACAGTGAAATACTGTATGTGCATACAGCAAAACAAGGAAATGTCTGTGTCCAGCACCGCCTCCGCCACCCCGAGCAGCTATGAACAGCTGGGTGTACGCATCCAGAAGATCATCAACAGCCCTACCGCCCAGCGCAGCCGAGCGGCGCTGATCTTTCGCCTGGAACAGGAAAGCCCGGAAGACTGGGAAACCTTGCTGGAGGAGATCGCAGAAAACGACAACGTCACCCTCGCTCACCGCGACGACGGTGGCGTACAGGTTTTCTGGACCGTACCGAAGGAAGACTGACCCCGCATGAGAGTTTCGTTTTTTGCCGCAGCCTGCCTGTTACTGACCGCTCCATTTGCCCAAGCCGATGCCCCACGCACCTTTCAGGAGGCCAAGCAGGTCGCCTGGAAGCTGTATGCACCGCAATCGACCGAGTTTTATTGCGGCTGCAAATACAAAGGCAACAAGGTCGACCTGGCGTCCTGCGGCTATGCCCCGCGCAAGAATGCCCAGCGCGCGTCACGTATCGAGTGGGAGCACATCGTGCCCGCCTGGCAGATCGGCCATCAGCGCCAGTGCTGGCAGGACGGCGGGCGCAAGCAGTGCTCGCAGCATGACGAGGTGTACAAACGTGCCGAGGCTGACCTGCACAACCTTGTACCGAGCATCGGCGAGGTTTATCCGAGAGAGCACCGTTTTTCAAGAAACATTGACACCTTGTCGTAGGTGCGTTGACATCGACGTAACCTACTGATTAGCCTAGGGTTAGTGAGCAATCTTGGCCTGTAGATCTCGAGGTAGGGTACGGTGAAGGTCAAATACGTAGAGGGCGTCAGCTGGTCAGGGGGCCCCCTAAGCACCTACGTGATTCTTGAAAACGGGCCGCTGGGCGAACAGAGCATCGTTCCAGCTCCTACCCTCTACCTCGTACATCTGGCTCAGGGCGGCCAGCGGCCGAATTCCATCCGCTCCTCGGCCCATGACCTTCGAAGCTTTTTCGAGGTACTCCAAACGCACGGACAGGATTGGAGGCACCTCACCAACGACGACATGTCTGGCTATCTATACGGGTATCTGAAAAAGGCCAGGTCGTGTGTCGATAAATCGATCAAGCGCCATATTTCAACGCTCAGATCGTTCTATGCGCATGCTTGGCAGACTGGAATGCTCAATGCCCCTGCGTCCTTTACTTACCAGTACGTCAGCACCGCACAGAAACATCAAGGTGACGCGAAAAAGAAGGTCAATTTTGATCTGTTTAATAAGTACATTGAAAAAAAGATATTCACTCACTTGCTGAGCAGCGTCAAAGCTCAATGTGCATTTACTAAAGAAAGAGATGAGTTGGTTCTGCATCTTGGATTTCATTGCGGACTACGGTGCGCTGAAATTACTGACTCAAGGAACTTGCAAACTCCAGATTTAAGAGCGCGCATTTTTCGGGCGGGGCAGAGGGACGAAAAAACAATTACTATCCCCATAATTGGCAAGGGAGATAAGCTTCGCCAAGTCGACGTGCCACCGAAAGCTTTCAGGAAGATAAAAGCCTTCATGGAAGGAAGACGCAAGCCAGGAGCAATTGCAGATGGATCACTGATTTGCAAAAGAGATGGTTCCCCTCTATTTGAAGGACACGCCACAAACACCTTCAAATCAGCGAGAGTCATAGCCAGCGCTAAAATCGATGATATCCTAGATGAGATCCATGTCGACGAACCTCATTTATATTTTCTGACAAAGCCAAATTTTCTGAAGCTCACCTTCCATGCGCTAAGGCATACGTACGCCACGAACCTGGTTGATTTCTGCTACAAACATGGGTATGACCCGTGGCAATATGTACCTGAGCAAATGGGACATGAAGATAAAGCCACAACTCAAGACTATATTGTCTTTGATGGCAAGCTTAACCGTAGAGAAAAGATAAGGCGCGAACTTAGTAATGAGCACGATGACTGATAACGAGACCGCAGATGAGAACCCAGTAACGCTTTCCTCGATGGCTCCTACACCAATCGTCGATTTCAGCCCATCAAATGTTTTCGCAATTGTCTCAATGCAAGTAGATAAGGGCAAAAAAGTTGAGCAGCGCCGCGTTGAAATCCCCGAACAATTTAGAGATTGTCCTATCTTTCGATCTCTGCTGCAGTATTTCAACAGCGGAGAAAGCAAGTCCAACTCGCTTACCGATGCATACTCGAGAATCCTAAGGTTCAATATACTTGCAAAATGGGCGGTAGTAGAGTACCCAGATGCGCAGAGATTACCAGCGGCGGTTATGCAAGATTTCGCCAGGCACTTGCGCACGGTGAAAAACTCCAACCTGAATTCTGTTTGTGTTTACATGTCAAATTACCGGACGGCTTTCGACGCTTTCCTCAACAAGGCATATGGTAACCCAGCCCTGGCTGAAGCTGCGGCTGCTGTCCGAGAAGCCTTAGCATTTATCCCTTCAGTCTCTAATCGTAAAGGACAAGCAACTCCCAGCTTAGGACAGATCACCAACCAACCTGAAAAAGACGAATTGAAGATTGTTAGATCTACTATTCGTTTTTGCTGTGAATTCCTTAACGAGATGAACGAGCAGCGCTTAGAGTTACTTAGCAATAAAAACGTGATGGAACAGCTTGCCGTTATGCTCCACCGATACGGCAGTAACTACGAACGCCTTAGATACAGCACCAACCAGAGCGATCGTAGTACAGCTTATAAAGCTATCGCGGGCGCCATCCTAGAAAGCGAGAATATCTCATTAAAGGAGAGGCTTCTGCATAACCGCGTAGACTTTGCATACGGACAAATCGAAAGCAACTCAAGCTTAACTATTGAAGAAGCTAACCGCCTAATTAAGCTGGGCCTCCGCAGCACTGGCACGCTAGACATTTATCCAGAAAATAACGATCATAAGCTCTACTTTCACAATATAGATTACCTGTTCTTATTAAAGCATACGCCTAGCGAAGAAATTGCTTTTGCATGGCTACTAGCTACCGATAGGGTTCAACTATCCGGCATTACCGATATGCGGCATGGAGATCTCAGGATCACACCTAGCGTAGCATCTGCCGTTTACACAAAGAACCGGAGCTCCCAGGTAATACGCGACGTACCAATGCATTACTCTAAGTCCATACAGTATAATGCCTATGCTATTTTTAATGAGCTAAAGTGCAGTTTCCAGAGACGCTTTCCGGAGACTGGGGATTTATTATTTGACTTGCCAGTGACGTCAAACCTTCAAAGCATTGACTGCGTTCCATATAGGCCTTTAGTCATGGCCGCCTTTCAACACACACACCAATATCAGTCCCTATACAAAGCCAACTCTGAGATAGAAATATTTGCAGACATTATCCGTCGCGTTGCGATGAATAACCGCACGAACTGGAATAACAAAAAGCGGCGTCGCGAAAATGCTGATTCCGGAATTATCAGCAAAAATCCTGCCCCACATAAACGGCAGACAATTACAATTACCTCAATCGCCCAGTCGCGTGCAATCTTAGATACCGACGGCGGCAACCCAGAGAATGAGGCTTTTGAGAAATACTCACAAGAAGTCGTAGGGGCTGATGCAACAGCGCACTCGCCTGGCGTAAAACAGGTAGTATATATGAACGCTAGCGAAACCAAATACCGCTTGAATAAGAGAGCGTTATTTGCGTCCAATGTTGGCCATTTAATGGTAGAAGACGCACGTAAAGTACAAGAAGCTATTCGCAGCGAGACGTTGATCAGCGTTGCCGATCTGAAAGTGATGCTTGGTTGGGCGCAGGCGAAAGATGACGTCGGCGAACTGGAAGAATTTGACGCATTGCTCATGTCTGCCCAAAACGCCGGCTTTACCATCTCTCCTTTCGGACAACTCGAAAAGGATAGCAAGACATTCATCATCACTAA
>NZ_BCBJ01000006.1:0-58834 GCF_001320605.1 Pseudomonas sp. NBRC 111133
AGGCACCAAAAACGCTACGTCTTACACCCGCCCCAATGCCACCGCATGATGGCGCAGGTGCTCCTCGATGAAGCTGGCAATGAAGTAGTAGCTATGGTCATAGCCCGGCTGCAAGCGCAGGGTCAGTTCATGCCCCCCTTTGCGTGCCGCCTGCTCCAGCGCTTCAGGCTTGAGCTGCTTTTCGAGGAAGTCGTCACGGTCGCCCTGGTCCACCAGCAACGGCGGGCACTCGCCGGCCGGCGTTTCGGCCAACAGCACACTGGCATCCCACTCACGCCAGCGCGCACGGTCGTCACCCAGGTACCGGCTGAAGGCCTTTTCGCCCCAGGGGCAATCCATCGGGTTGCTGATCGGCGAGAACGCCGACACCGAACGGTAGCGCCCCGGGTTGCGCAAGGCGCACACCAGTGCGCCATGCCCGCCCATGGAGTGGCCACTGATACTGCGCTCGCCCGATGCCGGGAAGTGCGCCTCGATCAGCGCGGGCAACTCCTCCACCACATAGTCGTGCATGTGGTAGTGCTTGGCCCAAGGTTGCTGGGTGGCGTTGAGGTAGAAGCCCGCGCCCAGGCCGAAGTCCCAGGCGCCGTCCGGGTCGCCCGGCACCTGCTCGCCACGCGGGCTGGTGTCGGGGGCGACGATGATCAGCCCAAGCTCGGCGGCCAGGCGCTGGGCGCCGGCCTTCTGCATGAAGTTCTCGTCGGTGCAGGTGAGGCCGCTAAGCCAGTACAGCACCGGCAGCTTCTCACCCAGCTCGGCCTGCGGCGGCAAGTACACGGCAAATACCATGTCGCAGCCCAGCACCTTGGAGTGATGCCGGTAACGCTTGTGCCAACCGCCGAAGCTTTTCTGGCAGGAGATGTTATCCAGGCTCATGGCGTACCTCAGAAGTGGATCACGCTGCGGATGCTCTTGCCTTCATGCATCAGGTCGAAGGCTTTGTTGATATCCTCCAGGCCCATGGTGTGGGTGATGAAGGTATCCAGCGGGATCTCGCCCTTCTCGGACATTTCCACGTAGCTTGGCAGCTCGCTGCGGCCACGCACGCCACCGAACGCCGAACCGCGCCATACCCGGCCGGTCACCAGCTGGAACGGACGGGTGGCGATTTCCTGGCCGGCACCGGCCACGCCGATGATCACCGACTCGCCCCAGCCCTTGTGGCAGCACTCCAGCGCCGCACGCATCAGTTGCACGTTGCCGATGCACTCGAAGGAGAAGTCCACGCCACCGTCGGTGAGGTCGACGATCACTTCCTGGATCGGGCGGTCGTAGTCTTTCGGGTTGATGCAGTCGGTGGCGCCCAGCTGGCGGGCGATCTCGAACTTGGCCGGGTTGATGTCGATGGCGATGATGCGCGAGGCCTTGGCCTTGACCGCACCGATCACCGCCGACAGGCCGATGCCGCCCAGGCCGAAGATGGCCACGGTATCACCCGGCTTGACCTTGGCGGTGTTGAGCACCGCACCAATACCGGTGGTGACGCCACAGCCCAGCAGGCACACCTTTTCCAGGGGGGCTTCTTTCTGGATCTTGGCCACGGAGATTTCCGGCAGCACGGTGTACTCGGAGAAGGTCGAGGTCCCCATGTAGTGGAACAGCTGCTGGCCCTTGTACGAGAAGCGCGTGGTGCCGTCTGGCATCAGACCCTTGCCTTGGGTCGCACGGATGGCCTGGCACAGGTTGGTCTTGCCCGAGAGGCAGAACTTGCACTTGCCGCATTCCGGGGTGTAAAGCGGAATCACATGATCGCCAACGGCCACCGAGGTCACGCCCTCGCCTACCGCCTCAACGATCGCGCCACCTTCGTGGCCGAGGATCGACGGGAAGATGCCTTCCGGGTCGGCACCGGACAGGGTGTAGGCGTCGGTGTGGCAGACACCGCTGGCGACCACGCGCAGCAGCACTTCACCGGCCTTGGGCATGGCCACGTCGACTTCGACGATTTCCAGGGGTTTCTTGGCTTCGAAGGCTACGGCGGCACGGGACTTGATCATCAAAGGTCTCCAGACAGAGTGTCGATTCAGGCTTGCAGTGTAATTCAGTGCCTTTTGATGAATAATCCAGGCAAAGACAAAACATTATTGCCATACAGGGATAATCAATGAGCAGCCGCTGGGAAGGTATCGACGAATTCGTCGCCGTGGCCGAATCTGGCCAGTTCACGGCGGCGGCCGAACGCCTGGGGGTTTCTTCGTCGCACATCAGCCGCCAGATCGCCCGGCTAGAGGAGCGCCTGCAAACACGCCTGCTCTACCGCAGTACGCGTCGGGTGACCTTGAGCGAGGCCGGGCAAACCTTTCTGCAGCATTGCCAACGTCTTCAGGATGGCCGCGAGGAAGCCATGCGCGCCATGGGCGACTTAGCCAGCGAGCCAAAGGGATTGCTGCGCATGACGTGCGCGGTAGCGTACGGCGAGCGCTTCATCGTGCCGCTCGTGACACGGTTCATAGCGCTGTACCCGCAGCTGCGGGTGGAGGTGGAGTTGAGCAACCACACCCTCGACCTGCTGCACGAAGGCATGGACCTGGCCATCCGTTTGGGGCGGCTGGCCGACTCTCGATTGGTGGCCGCCCGCCTCGCCCCCCGGCGCATGTACGTGTGTGCCTCGCCGGCTTATCTGGAACGTTATGGTCGACCCCACAGCCTGTCAGAGTTGGCGCGGCACAATTGCCTGGTGGGCAGTTCGGACTTGTGGGCATTGCAGCAGGATGGGCGCGAGATAAGCCAGCGGGTGCAGGGTAACTGGCGCTGCAACAGCGGGCAGGCGGTGCTGGATGCGGCATTGCAGGGGATGGGGTTGTGCCAGTTGCCGGATTACTACGTGCTGGAGCACCTGAATACGGGGGCTCTGGTGTCGTTGCTGGAAGCGCACCAGCCGCCGAATACGGCGGTGTGGGCGTTGTATCCGCAGCAGCGGCACCTGTCGCCCAAAGTGCGGCGGCTGGTGGATTACCTGAAGGAGGGGTTGGCGGGGTTGCCGGAATATCGTTTCGGCTGAAGGGATATGCTGGCTTTACCGGCCTCTTCGCGGGCAAGCCAACACCGGTTTGAGCCTTCAGCGCCGCCCAGCCCAGCGCTGGCGCAACCATTCAAGGTCTTCCGGCCGGGTCACCTTGATGTTGTCGCTACGCCCTTCCACCAAACGCGGCGCCTGGCCGGACCATTCGATGGCAGAAGCTTCATCGGTAACTACCACATCCGACACCAGGCACTCAGCGAGCGCCCGGTGCAACGCGCCAAGGCGGAACATCTGCGGCGTATACGCTTGCCAGATGGTGCTACGGTCCACGGTAGCACTTACCCGGCCGCTGCCATCGGCACGCTTGAGGGTATCGCGCGCCGGTACCGCCAGCAGGCCACCCACCGGGTCGTCCGCCAGCTCCGACAACAGTTTGTCCAGGTCGCTGCGCGCCAAATTCGGCCGCGCAGCATCATGCACCAGCACCCAGTCGCTGTCCGAGGCGCCATGTGCATGCAGCAACAGCAAGGCATTGAGCACCGAATCGGCACGCTCGCGCCCACCCGCTGCGCGCTGGATGCGCGGGTCGCTGGCGCAACGCAGGGCCGGCCAGTACGGGTCATCTTCAGCAATGCTGACCACCACACCTTTGAGTGCCGGGTGGCCAAGAAAACCGTCGAGGCTGTGCTCGAGGATGGTCTGCCCAGCCAGCTCCAGGTATTGCTTGGGGCGGTCGGCAGCCATGCGGGCACCTACGCCCGCAGCAGGAATCACGGCCCAGAAGGCCGGTAAGGTATCGATCATTTCTGTGGCAACTGGAAGAGGGTTTCGCCCTCTTTGACCATTCCCAATTCGTGGCGAGCCCGTTCTTCAACGGTCTCCATGCCTTTTTTCAGCTCCAGCACTTCGGCATCGAGCACGCGGTTGCGCTCAAGCAAGCGCTCGTTCTCGGCATGCTGCTCGTCAATCTGCTGCTTCAGTTCGGTCACTTGCGCCAGGCTGCCATTACCCACCCACAGGCGGTACTGCAGGCCACCCAGCAGCAGGAGCAGAACGAGGAACACCCAATAGGGACTGCGCATCACGTTATCCAGGTTAAAAAGGCTGCCGCGTACTTGTTACTTCGGGGCCTCGAATAGCACGAAGCCTGGCCGAGGCCAGGCTTCGTTGACAGAAACCCGTTGGGATGAAGGAAAGATCAATACGAACGTTCCTACAACTCCGGCTGCTGTCTTTTTACCATCTCTTGCTTAGCCGCGAAACTCGGCACGACCACGGTAAACCGCTTTGGCACCCAGTTGCTCTTCGATGCGCAGCAGCTGGTTGTACTTGGAAACGCGGTCGGAACGGCACAGCGAACCAGTCTTGATCTGGCCAGCAGCGGTACCCACGGCCAGGTCGGCAATGGTCGAGTCTTCGGTTTCACCGGAGCGGTGCGAGATCACTGCGGTGTAGCCAGCAGCCTTGGCCATCTGGATGGCTTCCAGGGTTTCGGTCAGCGAGCCGATCTGGTTGAACTTGATCAGGATCGAGTTACCGATGCCCTTCTCGATGCCTTCCTTCAGGATCTTGGTGTTGGTCACGAACAGGTCGTCGCCCACCAGCTGTACCTTTTCACCAATCTTGTCGGTGAGGATCTTCCAGCCAGCCCAGTCGGACTCGTCCAGGCCATCTTCGATCGAGATGATCGGGAAGCGCTCGGTCAGGCCTTTCAGGTATTCGGCGAAACCTTCGGCGTCGAACGACTTGCCTTCGCCGGACAGGTTGTACTTGCCGTCTTCGTAGAATTCGGAAGCCGCGCAGTCCAGGGCCAGGGTCACGTCGGTGCCCAGCTTGTAGCCGGCTTTTTCGACCGCTTCGGCGATGGCGCCCAGGGCATCTTCGTTGGAAGCCAGGTTAGGGGCGAAGCCACCTTCGTCACCCACGGCGGTGTTCAGGCCACGGGCCTTCAGCACGGCTTTGAGGTGGTGGAAAATTTCGGTGCCCATGCGCAGGCCGTCGGAGAAGGTCTTGGCGCCAACCGGCTGAACCATGAACTCCTGGATGTCGACGTTGTTGTCGGCGTGCTCGCCACCGTTGATGATGTTCATCATCGGAACCGGCATCGAGTACTGGCCCGGAGTGCCGTTCAGGTTGGCGATGTGCGCGTACAGCGGCAGGTCCTGGTCCTGGGCAGCGGCCTTGGCGGCAGCCAGGGAAACAGCCAGGATGGCGTTGGCGCCGAGCTTGGCCTTGTTCTCGGTACCGTCCAGTTCGATCATGGCGTGGTCCAGGGCCTTCTGGTCGGAAGGGTCCTTGCCCAGCAGCAGGTCACGGATCGGGCCGTTGATGTTGGCGACAGCCTTCAGCACGCCCTTGCCCAGGTAACGGCTCTTGTCGCCATCACGCAGCTCCAGCGCTTCGCGCGAGCCGGTGGAAGCACCGGACGGCGCGCAAGCGCTGCCGATGATGCCGTTGTCGAGCAGTACATCGGCTTCCACGGTGGGGTTGCCACGCGAATCGAGAACTTCACGACCTTTGATGTCGACGATTTTTGCCATTGTTGTAAGCACTCCAGAATTGACGAAAACAACTTAGCTTAAGAAATTCTTGCCGTTCACCAGGCGGATTTGCAGGGGGCAGGCCGGGTGAAGGGAGCCCCTGACCGATTGGTCAGGGGTGGATCGGGCGGTACTTTACCCGAGAAATGAGCTTTACGCGGTTTCTACCGTCGGAAAACTTTTCACCAGGTCGTCCAGTTGCTTGAGCTGGGCCAGGAATGGCTCCAGTTTGTCCAGGCGCAGGGCGCATGGGCCATCGCATTTGGCGTTGTCCGGGTCCGGGTGGGCTTCGAGGAACAGGCCGGCCAGGCCCTGGCTCATGCCCGCCTTGGCCAGGTCGGTGACCTGGGCGCGGCGGCCACCGGCGGAATCAGCGCGACCGCCCGGCGTCTGCAGGGCGTGGGTCACGTCGAAGAACACCGGGTACTCGAACTGCTTCATGATGCCGAAGCCGAGCATGTCCACCACCAGGTTGTTGTAGCCGAAGCTCGAACCGCGCTCACACAGGATGAGCTGGTCGTTACCGGCCTCGACGCACTTGGCGAGGATGTGCTTCATCTCGTGCGGCGCGAGGAACTGCGCCTTCTTGATGTTGATCACAGCGCCGGTCTTGGCCATCGCGACGACCAGGTCGGTCTGGCGCGAAAGGAAGGCTGGCAACTGGATGATGTCACACACCTTGGCCACCGGCTCGCACTGGTAGGGCTCGTGCACATCAGTGATCACCGGCACGTTGAAGGTGCGCTTGATCTCTTCGAAGATCTTCAGCCCTTCTTCCATGCCCGGGCCACGGTAAGACGTCACCGACGAACGGTTGGCCTTGTCGAAACTGGCCTTGAACACGTAGGGGATACCGAGCTTCTCGGTCACCCGCACGTACTCCTCGCAGACCTTCATTGCCAGGTCACGGGACTCCAGGACGTTCATGCCGCCGAACAGGACGAACGGCTTGTCGTTGGCGATCTCGATGTTACCGACGCGGATGATCTTCTGGGTCATTGATCAGGCCTTGTTCTTCTGAGCCAGGGCTGCCTTGACGAAACCACTGAACAGCGGGTGGCCGTCACGCGGGGTGGAGGTGAACTCCGGGTGGAACTGGCAGGCGACGAACCATGGGTGGTCCTTGGACTCGACCACTTCCACCAGCGCGCCGTCTTCGGAACGGCCAGAAACCACCAGGCCAGCGTCGACCAGTTGCGGCAGCAGGTTGTTGTTCACTTCGTAGCGGTGGCGATGACGCTCGGTGATCACGTCCTTGCCGTAGCAGTCGTGCACCTTGGAACCGGCAGCCAGCTGGCAGTCCTGTGCGCCCAGGCGCATGGTGCCGCCCAGGTCGGAAGCCTCGTTGCGGGTTTCGACGGCACCGGTGGCATCGGCCCACTCGGTGATCAGGCCGACCACAGGGTGGCCGCTGTTGCGGTCGAACTCGGTGGAGTTGGCGTCTTTCCAGCCCATGACGTTACGGGCGAATTCGATCACGGCCACCTGCATGCCCAGGCAGATACCCAGGTACGGCACCTTGTTTTCACGGGCGTATTGCACCGCAGTGATCTTGCCTTCCACGCCGCGCAGGCCGAAACCGCCCGGCACCAGAATGGCATCGGCGCCTTCGAGCAGGCTGGTGCCCTGGTTCTCGATGTCTTCCGAATCGATGTAGCGCAGGTTGACCTTGGTACGGTTGGTGATGCCGGCGTGGCTCATCGCTTCGATCAGCGACTTGTACGCGTCCAGCAGCTCCATGTACTTGCCGACCATAGCGATGGTCACTTCCTGCTCAGGGTTGAGCTTGGCATCGACCACCTTGTCCCACTCGGACAGGTCGGCGCCATTGCACTGCAGGCCGAAACGCTCGACGACGAAGTCGTCCAGGCCCTGTGCGTGCAGTACGCCCGGGATCTTGTAGATGGTGTCGACGTCTTCCAGCGAAATCACCGCACGCTCTTCAACGTTGGTGAACAGCGCGATCTTGCGACGCGACGAGGCATCGACCGGGTGGTCGGAGCGGCAGATCAGCACGTCAGGCTGCAGGCCGATGGAGCGCAGCTCCTTGACCGAGTGCTGGGTCGGCTTGGTCTTGGTTTCGCCAGCGGTGGCGATGTACGGGACCAGGGTCAGGTGCATCAGCATGGCGCGCTTGGAGCCCACTTCGACGCGCAGCTGGCGGATGGCCTCGAGGAACGGCTGCGACTCGATGTCACCCACGGTACCGCCGATTTCCACCAGGGCCACGTCGGCATCGCCGGCACCCTTGATGATGCGACGTTTGATCTCGTCGGTGATGTGCGGGATGACCTGGATGGTCGCGCCCAGGTAATCACCACGACGCTCTTTACGCAGCACGTGCTCGTAGATGCGGCCGGTGGTGAAGTTGTTGTTCTGGGTCATGGTGGTGCGGATGAACCGCTCGTAGTGACCCAGGTCGAGGTCGGTCTCGGCGCCATCGTGGGTGACGAACACTTCACCGTGCTGGAACGGGCTCATGGTGCCCGGATCGACGTTGATGTACGGATCCAGCTTGAGCATGGTGACCTTCAGGCCCCGCGCTTCCAGGATGGCCGCCAGGGAAGCCGAGGCAATGCCTTTCCCCAATGAAGAAACAACACCGCCCGTGACGAATATGTAGCGCGTCATGAAAAACCCTAGAAGTCTGCGTTAAAGCGGCCAGCGCCGCCGGAGAAAGCGAAGGAAGGCCGAAGCCCCCGATCACCTGCGTCAATCACAGTGCATCTCGAAAAACTGCCGCGTCTGTACAGACCAGGGGTATTCCCGGCATGGAGCTCGCTCGTCATTTCCAGAATCAGCCCAGCAAAAAACTGCTTGGTAATCGGCAACTCCTGTGTTTTCGCGGAACCCACAGAAGCTGTATCAAGAAGGGAGGGTAGTCTACCCGAATGTACCCTTCAGCTCAAACCTTGCGCGTTCGTCGGTAACTGCCAGTGCAGCTGGCAATCCGCCTGCACCAACCCCGGTAGGTTGGCCACCGCCAGCAAACACTCGCCCTGATACAGCAGCGGCAGGCGTGAGCGCAGGAAATGCGGCACCTGCAACTCGTTGAGCAGGCGCTTGAGGTCGCGCCGCCCACGGCCGGGGATGTCCAGCATTTCGCCGCCCTGGCGGTAGGCGATGCGCAGGTCTGCGAGCGGCTGTGCGACCGCAAGACGCACGCTGCCGTTACCTGGCAGCAACAGCGGCACGGTGGGGTTCCCCCATACCAGCTCGCCGACGGGCAGCTGTAGCCAGTCACCACTCAGCCACCAGATGCGCCCATGGCTGCGCAGCAGGTGCCCGTCGGCGAGCCGCCAGACCGGCTGCGCATCCCCGGCAGCATCACGCAGGTCCGCCCAGCCGGCCCAGTGGCGGGTGTCTGGCAAACGGGTGCGAAGGCTCAGCCAATACTGCAGGGCATTGCGCTGACGGGCGGGCGACAACGCGACCAGAGATGCCAGATCGAGCGAGTCCAACCCGGCCCAGGCCTTCGGCGCCCCCCTTTCTGCGCACGCAAGGTCACCTTGGGCGAGCTCGTCCAGCAGCCCCAAGGCTTCGCCCAGGTGCTCTGCGGCGCGGGCGAGGTTCTGGGTGGTTTGCGGCCAACGTTGCTGCAAATGCGGAAGCACCTCGCCACGCAGGAAGTTGCGGGCGAAATGTGTGTCGGCGTTTGACGGGTCTTCGATCCAGGCTAGCCCCTTCATTCGGGCATAGGCTTGCAGCTGCTGCCGAGCACAAGCCAGCAAAGGCCTGACCAGACTGCCCTGCCCTAGCGCCCGCTGCATCGGCATTGCAGCCAGGCCACGCAGACCGGCGCCGCGCAACAGACGAAACAGCAGGGTTTCGGCCTGGTCGTCACGGTGCTGGCCGGTGAACAGGATGTCGCCGGGGCTCAGGGCTTGTTTGAACGCGGCATAGCGGGCATCGCGAGCGGCCTGTTCGAGGCTGGCGCCGGGGGCGACCTGGACGTGGATGACCTGGAGTTCAATGCCGAGATTGTCGCAGATGGCTTGGCAGTGTGCGGGCCAGGCGTCGGCGGCGGTTTGCAGACCGTGATGGATGTGGACCGCACGCAGCGGGGGGGATGTGTGATGGCGAGCGTAGTCGGCCAGCAGGTGCAGGAGGACGGTGGAATCGAGGCCGCCTGAAAAGGCGATGTACCAGGCTGGGGCGTTGAGCCAAGGGGTGAGGTTGATCATCGAACCCGCACTCCATTCAAGAATGCATTCGCGGGCAAGCCCGCTCCCACAAGTTGCTCGCTCAGTGCAGAAGAGCGCTGTCCCTGTGGGAGCGGGCTTGCCCGCGAACACCGGCGAAGCCGGTGCCATTCATCTCGCTATCAGAGGCCGTAGCTCATCAGGCGCTCGTAACGACGGGCCAGCAGCGCGTCGTTGTCGAACTTGCTGAGCATGTCCAGCTGCTGCACCAGGTCGGCGCGGATGCTTTCCGACATCTTGGCCGGGTCGCGGTGGGCGCCGCCCAGCGGTTCCTGGATCACCTTGTCAACGATGTTCAGGCTCTTCAGGCGCTCGGCAGTTATGCCCATGGCCTCGGCCGCATCAGCTGCCTTGTCGGCAGTCTTCCACAGGATCGAAGCGCAACCTTCCGGCGAGATCACCGAGTAGGTGGAATATTGCAGCATGTTGAGCTGGTCACACACACCGATGGCCAATGCACCGCCAGAACCACCCTCGCCAATTACGGTCGCGATGATCGGGGTTTTCAGGCGAGCCATCACACGCAGGTTCCAGGCGATTGCCTCGCTCTGGTTGCGCTCTTCGGCGTCGATACCCGGGTAGGCACCCGGGGTGTCGATGAAGGTCAGGATCGGCATCTTGAAGCGCTCGGCCATTTCCATCAGGCGGCAAGCCTTGCGGTAGCCTTCCGGGCGCGGCATGCCGAAGTTGCGGCGCACCTTCTCACGCACTTCACGGCCCTTCTGATGGCCGATGACCATGACCGGCTTGCCGTCCAGGCGTGCGGTCCCCCCCACAATGGCGGCGTCGTCGGAGAAGTGGCGGTCACCGTGCAGCTCTTCGAACTCGGTGAAGATGTGTTCCAGGTAGTCCAGGGTGTAAGGACGACGCGGATGACGGGCCAGACGGGCGATCTGCCAGCTGGTCAGGTTGCCGAAGATGCTTTCGGTCAGGGTGCTGCTCTTGTCTTGCAGACGGGCAATTTCATCGCTGATGTTCAGCGAGTTGTCGTTGCCTACCAGGCGCAGGCCTTCGATCTTGGCTTGCAGGTCGGCAATCGGCTGTTCGAAATCGAGAAAATTCGGGTTCATAGTCATCCGTCTTGGGTCTACGGCCAGGCGGCCGGCCGGTTGATCCGTTTGGCGCCCTACCTTAAGGGATCAGGCGCATTCAGGTCGAGATTAAATTTTTTTCGGTTCAACGATATTGCAGGAAGACGTTCTCACGTCCGAACTGGTCACGCAGCGCCTGAATCAGCCCGTCGGCCGGGTCGATTGCCCACTGGTCGCCGAACTGCAGCATGGCCTTGGCATCACTGCCGGTGTATTCCAGGGTAATCGGGCAGGCACCGCGATGGCGGTTAATCAGCTCGCCCAGCCACTTCAGGCGGTCGCCCTTCAATGCGTCGTGCGCCACCTTCAGGCGCAAGCTTTCGGCCAGCTTGGTGCGCGCATCTTCCATGGTCATCACCTGCTTGACCCGCAGGCGCAGGCCACCGGAGAAGTCGTCGTTGCTGACCTCACCCTCCACCACCACCATGGCATCGTTCTGCAGCAAGGACTGTGCCGCCATGAACGCATCGGCGAACAACGATGCCTCGATGCGCCCGGAGCGGTCATCCAGCGTGACAAAGCCCATCTTGTCGCCCTTCTTGTTCTTCATCACCCGCAGCGCAATGATCATGCCGGCGATCGTCTGGGTTTCACGCGACGGCTTCAGGTCGACGATGCGCTGGCGGGCAAAGCGGCGGATTTCGGCCTCGTACTCGTCGATCGGGTGGCCGGTGAGGTACAGGCCGAGGGTGTCCTTCTCCCCCTTCAGGCGCTCCTTGAGGGTGAGTTCACGCACCTTGCGGTGGTTGGCATAAACATCGACATCCGCCGCGTCGAACATGCTGCCGAACAGGTCGACATGGCCGCTGTCAGCGGTATGGGCTGCCTGCTCGGCAGCCTTGATGGCCTCACCCAACGCAGAGATCAAGGTTGCACGGTTGATGTCGATGTTGGCGTGATAGGCCTTGATCTCGTCATGGAAATGCGGCCCCAGGCGGTCCAGCGCGCCACTTCGGATCAACGCATCCAGGGTACGCTTGTTGACCCGCTTGAGGTCGATACGTTCACAGAAGTCGAACAGGTCCTTGAACGGGCCGCCCTGGGCACGGGCCTCTACAATTGCCTCCACCGGGCCTTCACCCACGCCCTTGATGGCACCCAGGCCATAGACGATACGGCCGTCGTTGTTGACGGTGAACTTGAAGTCGGAGAAGTTCACATCCGGCGCGTCGAGGCGCAGCTTCATGCTGCGCACTTCCTCGACCAGCACCACCACCTTGTCGGTGTTGTGCATGTCCGCCGACAGTACCGCAGCCATGAACGGCGCCGGGTAGTGGGTTTTCAGCCAGGCGGTCTGGTACGACACCAGGCCATAAGCCGCGGAGTGGGATTTGTTGAACCCGTAACCGGCGAACTTCTCTACCAGGTCGAAGATGTTACCGGCAAGGTCCGCATCGATATTGTTGGCCACGCAGCCTTCGATGAAACCACCGCGCTGCTTGGCCATTTCCTCGGGTTTTTTCTTACCCATCGCCCGGCGCAGCATGTCGGCGCCGCCCAGGGTATAGCCCGCCATCACCTGGGCAATCTGCATCACCTGTTCCTGATACAGGATGATGCCGTAGGTCGGTGCCAGTACCGGCTTGAGGCCTTCATACTGGTAGTCGGAGTGCGGGTAAGCCAGCTCGGCGCGGCCGTGCTTGCGGTTGATGAAGTCGTCCACCATGCCCGATTGCAGCGGGCCCGGGCGGAACAGTGCCACCAGTGCGATCAGGTCTTCCAGGCAGTCGGGCTTGAGCTTCTTGATCAGCTCCTTCATGCCGCGCGATTCGAGCTGGAACACCGCCGTGGTCTCGGCTTTTTGCAGCAACTCGTACGTCTTGCGGTCGTCCAGCGGGATGAAGTCGATGTTGAGATCCGGCAGGTTCTTCTTGGCCTGCTCGCGGTTGATGATCTCCATCGCCCACTTAATGATGGTGAGCGTACGCAAGCCGAGGAAGTCGAACTTCACCAGGCCCGCAGCCTCGACGTCATCCTTGTCGAACTGGGTTACCAACCCACCGCCCTCTTCGTCACAGGCGATCGGCGAAAAGTCGGTGAGCTTGGTCGGCGCGATAACCACACCACCGGCGTGCTTGCCGGTACCCCGGGTCACACCTTCCAGCTTCAGGGCCATGTCCCAGATTTCGCGGGCGTCTTCGTCGCCTTTGAGGAAGTCGCGCAGGATCTCTTCCTGCTCGTAGGCCTTCTCCAGGGTCATGCCCACTTCGAACGGGATCATCTTCGACAGGCGGTCGGCCAGGCCGTAGGACTTGCCCTGCACCCGCGCCACGTCACGCACCACTGCCTTGGCGGCCATGGTACCGAAGGTGATGATCTGGCTCACCGCGTTGCGGCCGTAAGCCTCGGCCACGTAGTCGATCACCCGGTCACGGCCGTCCATGCAGAAGTCGACGTCGAAGTCGGGCATGGAAATACGTTCAGGGTTAAGGAAGCGCTCGAACAGCAGGTCGTAGGCCAGCGGGTCGAGGTCAGTGATCTTGAGTACGTAGGCCACCAACGAGCCAGCACCCGAACCACGGCCCGGGCCTACCGGCACGTCGTTGTTCTTGGCCCACTTGATGAAGTCCATAACGATCAGGAAGTAGCCGGGGAAGCCCATCTGGATGATGATGTCCAGCTCGAACTTCAGGCGGTCCAGGTACACCTGGCGCTTTTCTTCGTAATTGGGCGTGGTCTCTTTCGGCCACAGCACCGCCAGGCGCTCTTCCAGGCCTTCGTGGGACACATGCCGCAAGTAATCGTCGATACCCATGCCATTGGGCGTGGGGAAATCGGGCAGGAAGTACTTGCCCAGCTGAACCTGGATATTGCAGCGCTTGGCGATTTCGACCGTGTTGGCGATGGCATCAGGCAGGTCGCTGAACAGCTCGGCCATTTCCTCGGCCGACTTCAGGTACTGCTGATCGCTGTAGCTACGCGGGCGGCGCGGGTCGTCGAGGGTCCAGCCCTCGCCAATGCACACGCGGGTTTCGTGGGCATCGAAGTCGGCTTGCTTGAGGAAGCGCACGTCGTTGGTGGCCACCAGCGGGGCGCCGAGCTTGTCTGCCAGCGCTACCGCAGCGTGCACGTACTCTTCGTCACGGGCGCGGTTGGTGCGCTGCACTTCAACGTAGAAGCGATCGGGGAACATGCCCATCCAGTCTTGCAGCAGGGCCTGGGCTTCGTCGTCCCGGCCAGCCAGCAAGGCCATGCCGATGTCGCCTTCCTTGCCCGCAGACAGGGCAATCAGGCCTTCACTGACAGGGGCGATCCATTCACGCTGCAGGATGACCAGGCCATTGCGCTGGCCGTCGGTCCAGCCACGCGAGATCAACTCGGTGAGGTTGCGATAGCCCTTGGGGTCCATGGCCAGGAAGCAGATGCGCGACAGCGGCGCTTCCGGGTCGGCACCGGCCAGCCACAGGTCAGCGCCGCAGATCGGCTTGATGCCGGCGCCCATGGCGGTCTTATAGAACTTCACAAGCGAGCACATGTTGCTCTGGTCGGTGATCGCCACCGCCGGCATGTTCATCCCCGCCAGCGCCTTGGCCAGCGGTTTGACCCGCACCAGGCCGTCGACCAGCGAGAATTCGGAGTGGACGCGCAGGTGAACGAAGGGAACCGACATGGAAAATCCTGTAGCAGTGCTGAACGACAAGGGCGGGATTGTAGCTTAATTGCGAGAGGGTTTTTGGGCTGCGTCGCAGCCCTTCGCGGGCAAGCCCGCTCCCACAGGGATATCATCGCCCTCAGGAACAACACTATACCTGTGGGAGCGGGCTTGCCCGCGAAGGGCCGCACAGCGGCCCCAACGGGTCAGATCAGGGAATCGATGACGCCTTCACGTGCGTCCCAGGCCGCCCGCACCGGGGCAAAGGAACGCCGATGAATGGGCGTAGGCCCCAATCGTGCGAGCGCCTCGAGGTGCACTGGGGTCGGGTAGCCCTTGTGCCCGCCAATGCCATAACCCGGGTAGATCAGCTCGAATGCACTCATCTCCCGGTCTCGTGTCACCTTGGCCAGGATCGAAGCCGCCGCGATCGCCGGCACCTGACTATCGCCCTTGACCACCGGCGAGGCCGGTACGGCCAGCTTCGGGCAGCGGTTGCCATCGATCAGGGCCAGTTTCGGCGTGATGTGCAAGCCTTCCACCGCACGCTGCATGGCCAGCATCGTGGCCTGCAGGATGTTCAGGCGGTCGATTTCATCGACCTCGGCACGGGCGATACAGAAGCTCAGCGCCTTTTCACGGATTTCGTCGAACAACGCCTCGCGCTTGGCTTCGGTGAGCTTCTTCGAATCGTTCAGGCCCAGGATCGGGCGCGCAGGATCGAGGATCACCGCCGCCGTCACCACCGCGCCACACAGTGGGCCACGGCCCACTTCGTCAACGCCGGCGACCAGGTCCTCGACCAGGTTGAAGTCCAGTCCAATTTGCATGTCAGCGGTCCTTGAGCAGGGCCAGTACCGCCTCGGCCGCCTGATTGGAGGCGTCGCGGCGCAGGGTGCGGTGAATTTCGTCGAAACGCTCGGTCTGCCGACTGCCATCACGCACCAGCGGCGCAAGGGTATTGGCCAACGCTTCGCTGGTGGCGTCATCCTGCAGCAACTCGGGCACCAGCTCGCGCTGGGCCAGCAGGTTCGGCAATGAGACGTAGGGGCTTTTCACCAGGCGCTTGAGAATCCAGTAGGTCAAGGGCGCAAGGCGATAGGCCACCACCATAGGCCGCTTGAACAGCAACGCTTCGAGGGTGGCGGTGCCAGAGGCGATCAGTACGGCATCACAGGCCGCCAGGGCCTGATGCGACTGGCCATCCAGCAGCGTCAGCGGCAGCTGCCGCCCTTCGAGCATCTGCTCGACCTGGGCACGGCGCGCGGCATTGGCGCACGGCAGCACGAAGCGCACGCCCGGCACCTGTTGGCACAAGCGCTCTGCGGCATCAAGGAACAATACGCCCAGTCGCCCGACTTCCCCACCCCGGCTACCCGGCATCAGTGCCACTACCGGCCCCTCGCCAAAGCCCAACGCAGCGCGCGCAGCCGGGCGGTCGGCTTCAAGCGGTATGGTGTCGGCCAACGGGTGGCCAACAAAACGTACCGGCACGCCCTGCTCTTCATAGAACCGCGCCTCGAACGGCAACAGCGTCAGCATCAGGTCGCAGCCTTCGCGAATCTTCAGCACACGCTTCTGCCGCCACGCCCAGACCGACGGGCTGACGTAGTGCACGGTCTTGATCCCGGCCTGACGCAGTTTCAGCTCGATGTTGAGGGTGAAGTCAGGGGCGTCGATGCCGATGAATACATCCGGCTTTTCGGCGATCAGCGTCTGGATCAGCAGCTTGCGGCGCTTGAGCAACTCGCGCAGGCGCCCCAGCACTTCGACCAGGCCCATGACAGCCAGGCGCTCCATGGGGAAGTACGATTGCAGGCCTTCGGCTTCCATCAACGGGCCGCCAACGCCTATGAAACGCACATCCGGGTGGCGCGCCTTGAGGGCACGCATCAGGCCGGACCCCAGAATATCGCCGCTGGCCTCACCTGCGACCAAGGCTACGCAAAGCGGGGCCATGTCAGCGGGTGATGCCGCGGGCGGAGTTCACGATCGACTGGCGGAACAGTTCGACCTCAGGGTGTTGCGCGGCCATTTCCGCCAACTCCTTGAGCGCGTCTTCGACGGTCAGGCCCTGGCGGTAGACAATCTTGTAGCAACGGCGCAGCACATGGATCACCTCGTCGCTGAAACCGCGACGGCGCATGCCCTCGAAGTTCATGCTACGGGCTTCGGCCGGGCTGCCAAACACGGTAACAAAAGCCGGAACGTCCTTGCCAATCGCCGTACCCATGCCGGAAAACGCGTGGGCGCCGATATGGCAGTACTGGTGCACCAGGGTGTAGCCAGACAGGATCGCCCAGTCACCCACATGCACATGGCCGGCCAGGGCTGTGTTGTTGACCAGGATGCAGTGATTGCCAATGACGCTGTCGTGGCCGATGTGGGCATAGGCCATGATCAGGTTGTGGTCACCCACGGTGGTTTCGGCGCGGTCCTGAACGGTACCACGGTGAATGGTCACCCCTTCACGGATCACATTGTGGTCACCGATCACCAGGCGCGTCGGTTCACCCTTGTACTTGAGGTCCGGGGTGTCTTCACCGATCGAGGAAAACTGAAAGATACGGTTGTGCTTGCCGATGCGGGTCGGGCCTTTGAGCACAACATGCGGGCCGATAACGGTGCCCTCCCCGATTTCCACATCGGGGCCAACGATCGACCAAGGGCCGACCTCGACGCCATCGGCCAGTTTGGCCGACGGGTCGATAATGGCCCGAGGATCAATCGAATTCATAGGGAGCGTTCCGCGCAGGTGATCTCTGCCGAGCAAACCGGCTTGCCGTCGACCAGGGCACGGCACTCGAATTTCCAGATCATGCTCTTGCGGCTGAGGAACTTGGCTTCCAGCACCAACTGGTCACCCGGCAGTACCGGCTGACGGAAACGCAGCTTGTCGGAGCCGACGAAGTAGTACAGGGTGCCGTCGGCCGGCTTGGCATCGAGCATCTTGAAGCCAAGGATGCCGGCCGCCTGGGCCATGGCTTCGATGATCAGGACACCCGGCATGATCGGGTGCGCCGGGAAGTGGCCATTGAAGAACGGCTCGTTGATGCTGACATTCTTGTAGGCACGAATGCTCTGGGCCTCGAAGTCCAGATCCGTCACTCGGTCCACCAGCAGGAACGGGTAACGGTGAGGCAGGTATTCGCGAATCTCGTTGATGTCCATCATTTCGGGGGGGAAGCCTGTAATAAGAATAGGGAGCGCAGGTGCTGACCACACGCTCCTTTTGCAATCCAAAGAGGAGCCAGCTAGCGACTGTTCACTCTTGCTCAGGGAATGGTATCAGCCTTCTGATGTCGGCAGGCCACCTGAGGTCACGGTATCGACGCGTTTTTCCAGCTGCTGAAGACGCTTGGCCATGTCATCGAGCTGACGGATACGCGCAGCGCTCTTGCGCCAGTCAGCCAAAGGCTGCATGGCTGTGCCGGAAGAATAGGAACCGGGTTCAGTGATCGAACGGGTTACCATTGTCATCCCGGAAACAAATACGTTATCGCAAATATCAATGTGCCCTACCAGGCCTACGCCGCCGGCCAGCATGCAATGCTTGCCGATGCGCGTACTGCCGGAGATGCCCACGCAAGCCGCCATGGCCGTGTGGTCACCGATCTGCACGTTGTGGGCGATCTGGATCTGGTTGTCGAGCTTTACCCCGTCGCCGATCCGCGTGTCGGACAGCGCACCACGGTCGACGGCAGTGTTGACGCCGATTTCAACGTCATCACCAATGGTGACGCCGCCAATCTGGGCGATCTTGCGCCAGATGCCTTTCTCATTGGCAAAGCCGAAGCCTTCGCCGCCGATCACAGCACCTGACTGGATGACCACTCGCTTGCCGATGGTGACGTCGTGATACAACGTCACCCGCGGCGCCAGCCAGCCGCCTTCACCTACAACGCAACGCGCACCGATGAAGCAATGTGCGCCGATGCTGACATCAGCCCCGATGCGCGCACCGCTTTCGATAACCGCGAACGGCCCGATGCTGGCGCTGGCGTCCACCTGCGCGTCCTCAGCCACCACGGCGCTGGGATGGATTCCCGCCACAGCCTTGGGTTTGGGGTCGAACAAGTGGGAAATACGCGCATACGCCTGGTACGGGTCGGCCACGATCAGGGCATTGCCAGCGAAGCTTTCGGCATCCGCAGCCTTGAGCAATACCGCACCCGCCTGGCAGTTATCCAGGTACTTGCGGTACTGCGGGTTGGCGAGGAAGCTCAATTGACCGGGGCCTGCCTCCTGCAAGGTGGCCAGCCCGGTAATCTGCAACGCCTCGGGCCCCTTGAGGGTGGCACCGAGGGCCTCGGCCAGCTGGCCTAGCGTCATGGTCACACTCATATCAACGGGCTTGGTTCATGCGCTCGATGACCTGGCGGGTGATGTCGTACTGAGGCTTGACATCGATGACCGCACCACGCTCGAGGACCAGGTCGTAGCCGCCCTTCTTGATCACTTCCTCGACAGCACCATCCAGCTTTGGCTTCAGTTGCTTGAGCATGTCGCGATCGGCAACGGCTTTGGCTTCGTTCAGTTCCTTGGACTGGAACTGGAAGTCACGGGCCTTTTGCTTGAACTCGAGCTCCAGGCGCTCACGCTCCTGCTGCTGCATCTTGTCGCCGCCCTTGATCAGGCGGTCCTGGATGCCCTTGGCGCTGCTTTCCAGGCTTTTCAGCTTGGTCAGTTGCGGGCCGAACTTCTTTTCGGCATCAACTGCGTACTTCTTGGCAGCATCCGATTCCAGCAGGGCCATCTGATAGTTCAGCACGGCAACCTTCATTTCGGCGAAAGCCGGGGTGGCGACCAGCGCCGCGGCCACTACGGCCAGTTGAGCCAATTTACGCACGATGCACTCCTGGATAAACCGTTGTCATTAAGCAAGGGCCGACCTTAGAAGGTCTGGCCCAGAGAGAATTGGAACACCTGGGTATCGGCATCGTCCGGCTTCTTCACCGGCATTGCCAAGCTGAAGCTCAGCGGGCCCAGTGCGGTAATCCAGGTCACACCAAGACCAACCGAGCTGGCCATGCCCGAGAAACCGACTTTCTCGCAATCAGGCTTGTTGCCGCAATTGGTGTCGAACACGTTACCGACGTCCCAGAACACGGAGGTGCGCAGCGAACGCTGGTCCTTGACGAACGGCAGCGGGAACAGCAACTCGGCACCACCTTGCACCAGCACGTTACCACCGAACGGCAACGGATCCTGATCCGGGTCGCGGATGGTACCTGGCTTGCCACCGTCGGCCGCGCCGCGGCTCGGCGTACTGCGTGGGCCCAGGCTGCTGTCCTTGAAGCCACGGACGGAGTTGAAGCCACCCGCGAAGTAGTTCTCGTAGAACGGCAGGCCGGAGGTGCTGCCGTAACCGTCACCATAGCCCAGCTCGGTGTGCAGGCGCAGGGTGTAGTCGTTGGTGATCGGCTTGAAAAGCTGACCACGGTAGTCGAGCTTGAAGAACGACAGGTCGCTACCCGGAATGGTGGATTCCAGAGTCAGGCTTTGCGAGTGACCACGGGTAGCCAGCACACCTTTGTTCAAGGTCGACTCGGACCAGCCGATCGAGGCCTTGAAGTTCAGGAAGTTGTCGCCTTCCTGCTCGAGGAAATCGAAGATCTCGTCAACGGTGTACTTACCGGTCTTGATCTTGTCCTGCTGCACGCTCAGGCCATAGGTCAGGCGCGAGGTTTCGCTGATCGGGTAGCCTAGGCTAACGCCCGCGCCGTAGCTGTCCACCGCATAGCTGGCCACGTCGACATCGAGGTCGTCGTAGTTGGTGCTGCGGTAGAAGGCGTTGTAGCCCAGGCTGACGCCGTCGGCCGTGAAGTAGGGGTCCACGAAGCCGAAGTTGTAGCGGGTCTGGTATTCCGAACGGGTCAGGCCGACGGATACCTTGTTACCGGTACCGAGGAAGTTGCTCTGGCTGATCGAACCGCCGAGGATCAGGCCGGCGCTCTGGGCGAAACCGACACTGGCGGTGATCGAGCCCGAAGCTTGCTCTTCGACGCTGTAATTGACGTCGACCTGGTCGTCGGTGCCCGGCACCGGCGGGGTCTCTACGTTGACTTCCTTGAAGAAGCCCAGGCGCTCCAGACGAGTCTTGGACTGGTCGATCAGGTAGGTCGAGGCCCAGCCGCCTTCCATCTGGCGCATTTCGCGACGCAGCACTTCGTCTTCGGTCTTGGTGTTGCCGCGGTAGTTGATGCGGTTGACGTAGGCACGCTTGCCCGGGTCGACCACGAACATGATGTCGACCGTGTGGTCCTGGTCGTTCGGCTGAGGTACGCCGTTGACGTTGGCGAAGGTATAGCCTTCGTTACCCAGGCGGCGGGTGATCAGCTCGGACGTGGTAGTCATCACCTTGCGCGAGAACACCTGGCCCGGCTGCACCAGCAGCAGCGACTTGACCTGGTCTTCCGGCACTTTCAGGTCACCGGACAGCTTCACGTCGCGAACGGTGTACTTCTCGCCTTCGTTGATGTTGACGGTGATGTAGACGTGTTTCTTGTCTGGCGTGATGGACACCTGGGTGGAGGCGATGTCCATGTTGATGTAGCCGCGGTCCAGGTAGTAGGAGCGCAGACGCTCCAGGTCGCCGGACAATTTTTCGCGGGCGTACTTGTCGTCGTTCTTGAAGAACGACAGCCAGTTGGTGGTCTTCAGCTCGAACAACTGCCCCAGGGTTTCATCGTCGAACACGTTGTTGCCAACGATGTTGATGTGCTGGATGGCAGCGACGGTGCCTTCGTTGATCTTGATCTTCAGCGCGACGCGGTTGCGCGGTTGCGGCACCACTTCGGCGTCGACCTCGGCCGAGTAGCGGCCCTGGGCCACGTACTGGCGTTGCAGCTCGTTACGCACGCCTTCGAGGGTGGCACGCTGGAAGATCTCGCCTTCGGCCAGGCCCGATTGCTTCAGGCCCTTCATCAGGTCTTCGGTGCTGATTGCCTTGTTGCCTTCGATCTCGATGCTCGACACCGACGGGCGCTCGACCACGTTGATGATCAGCACATTGCCATCGCGGTTCAGCTGAATGTCCTGGAAGAACCCAGTCTTGAACAGGGAACGGGTCGAGTCCACCAGGCGGCGGTCGTCCGCCTGGTCGCCGACGTTCAGCGGCAGGGCACCGAACACACTGCCGGCGGAAACCCGCTGCAGGCCGTTGACGCGAATATCGGAGATGGTGAAGGACTCGGCGTGAACTTCAGCGATCATCAGTGCGGACATGACCGCAGTTAGCAGCAGACGTTTCATGAAGTCCTTTTATTCCAACTGGCAATAAACAACCCGCCGCTACAACACGGCAGGTTCGCAATTGAGCGAAGCTTTATAGTCGACCCAGATCGTTGATCAGGGCGAGCAACATCACCCCTATGACCAAACTGATACCGATCTGGACCCCCCAACCTTGCACCCGATCCGACAGCGGACGACCGCGCGCCCACTCGACCAGGTAAAACAGCAAATGCCCCCCATCCAGTACTGGAATGGGCAGCAGGTTAAGAACCCCCAGGCTTATGCTCAGGTAGGCCAGGAAATTCAGGAAATCCCCCACGCCGGACTGGGCCGAAGCGCCCGCCACTTTAGCAATGGTTATCGGTCCACTCAAGTTTTTTACCGAGAGCTCTCCGAACAGCATTTTCTTCAGCGACTCAAGGGTCAGGACGCTCATGTTCCAGGTGCGCGACAAGCCCTCACCCACCGCTTCCAGCGGGCCATAGCTGACTTCGCGGAGCATGCTGGCAGGCCATTCGCCACCTTTTACCCCGGCACCCAGATAGCCACCGACTGCTTTGCCCTCGCCTTTGCGGGCCAGGGTCACCGGAACGTCCAGGGCCGCGCCATCACGCTCCACGCGCACGACTATTTTGGCATCCGGGCGCGCACGCACGCTGTCGACAACCTGTTGCCATTCGGTCACGGCCACGCCATCGACCGCCAGCAGTTTGTCACCGGTTTTCAGGCCCGCAGCGGCAGCTGGCCCCTTCGGATCGATCTCGGCCAGTACGGGCACGATCGCCGGGCGCCAAGGGTGCAGACCAAGCGACTGGATCGGGTCCGGCTCGTCGGCGCCCTTGAGCCAGCTGTCCAGTTTGACCTGCAACTGGCGCTCGGCAATGGCGCCTTCGTCGAGCACGCCAACCTGCAAAGTGCCGCTCTCACCCAGACGGCGAACCAGCTGCAGATTGACCGCCGACCAACCGTTGGTCGGCTTGCCGTCAATGGAGACGATTTCCTGACCTGCGGTCAGGCCAGCCGACGCAGCCAGGCTGTCACTGTCGACCGCACCGATCACCGGACGGACCTGCTGGGTACCCAGCATTGCCAGCACCCAGAAGAACAGGATGGCCAGCAGGAAGTTGGCAATCGGGCCTGCCGCGACGATCGCGATACGCTGGCGAACCGACTTGCGGTTGAACGACTGCCCGGCCAGCGCAGGCGGCACATCGCCCTCGCGCTCGTCGAGCATCTTGACGTAGCCACCCAGCGGAATCGCCGCGACTACGAACTCGGTCCCGTGGCGGTCATGCCAGCGCAGCAACGGCGTGCCGAAGCCCACCGAGAAGCGCAGCACCTTGACGCCGCAGCGGCGCGCCACCCAAAAGTGGCCGAATTCGTGGAAGGTGACCAGCACACCCAAGGCCACGAGGGTGCCGATAATCATGTAGAGCGCTGTCATGTCCATCTCCGAATGATGTTCAGCAGGCCGGCTTCAGCGACCGTGACGCCTCAGCCACTCACGGGAAAGCTCTCGGGCACGCTGGTCGGCGGCAAACACCGCATCCAGCGATGGCAACGGCACGACGGGCTCTTGGTCGAGCACCTGCTCGATCATACCCGCGATCTCCGGGAAGCGGATACGCCGCCCGAGAAATGCCTCGACCGCCACCTCGTTGGCTGCGTTGAGCACAGCGGGCGCACTGTTACCGGCCTCCGCAGCCTGCCGCGCCAGGCGCAGGCAAGGGAAGCGCTGTTCGTCGGGCGCCTGAAAATCCAGACGGGCGATGGCGAACAGGTCCAGCGGTGCCACTCCGGAGTCGATCCGCTCGGGCCACGCCAGGGCATTGGCGATCGGCGTGCGCATGTCCGGGTTCCCCAGCTGCGCCAGCACCGAACCGTCCACATAGTCGACCAGGGAGTGGATCACGCTCTGCGGGTGCACCACCACCTCTACCTTGGCCGGCGCGGCGTCGAACAGCCAGCAGGCTTCGATCAGCTCAAGCCCTTTGTTCATCATGCTGGCCGAGTCGACGGAAATCTTGCGCCCCATCGACCAGTTAGGGTGCGCGCAGGCTTGTTCCGGGGTCACGTCCAGCAGTGCCTCGACCGGTGTTTCACGGAACGGACCACCGGACGCCGTGAGCAGAATCCGGCGTACGCCGACCGCGCTCAAACCGCGCGCATAATCGCCGGGCATGCACTGGAAAATCGCGTTGTGCTCGCTGTCGATTGGCAACAACACGGCACCACTGCGCCGTACCGCCTCCATGAACAGCGCGCCAGACATCACCAGGGCTTCCTTGTTGGCCAGCAACACCTTCTTGCCCGCCTCGACGGCGGCCAAGGTAGGACGCAGGCCGGCCGCACCGACAATGGCTGCCATCACGGCGTCTACTTCCGCTGCCGACGCCACCTGGCAAAGCCCGGCCTCCCCCTCCAGCACTTCGGTAGCGCAACCGACCGTTGACAGGCCTTCGCGCAGCCGCGAAGCGGCCTCAGCGCTCGGCACCACGGCGAACGCCGGACGATGGCGCACGCAAAGGGCCAGTAATTCATCGATACGCGAATAGCCGCTGAGGGCAAACACCTGGTAGCGATCGGGGTGTCGCGCAATCACATCCAGCGTGCTCAGGCCGATGGAGCCAGTGGCTCCGAGCACGGTAATACGCTGCGGGCGACTCACATCACACCCCATTCGGCAGCCCACAGCAGCACAGCGAAGATCGGGATCGCTGCGGTCAGGCTGTCGATGCGGTCCAACACACCCCCATGGCCAGGCAGCAGGTTGCTGCTGTCCTTGATGCCGGAGCGGCGCTTAAACATGCTCTCGGTCAGGTCACCGACCACCGAGGACATCACCAGCAACGCGGCGCCCAGCAGGCCCAGCAAGAGCTGGCCAAAGCCCCAGTCGCGGCTGATGCCGACACCCAGGGTAATCAACAGGCTGACGGCCAGGCCGCCATACACACCTTCCCAGCTCTTGCCAGGGCTGACCTGCGGGGCGAGCTTGCGCTTGCCAAACGCCCGCCCAGAGAAGTACGCGCCGATGTCGGCAGCCCAGACCAGCACCATGACCGAGAGGATCAGCCAGTTGCCCAGCGGCCAGTGCTTGAGCAGCACCAACCCCTGCCAGGCTGGCAGCAACACCAGCAGGCCAATCAGCAACCGACAGGCGGCACTGGCCCACAGCTCGCTGCTGCGCGGATAAGTAAGCACCAGCCAGGTGGCCAGGCCCCACCAGATCACCGCAGCGCCCAACACCCAGGGCGCCAGTTCCGGGAGGATGTACAGCAGCATCAGCGCCCCGGCGACCACCAAGGCATAGGCAATGCGCAGCGGCTGGGCCATGAGCCCGGCCAAGCGCGCCCACTCCCAGGCGCCAAGGGTCACCACGAAGCCGATGAACAGGGCAAAGTCCCCACCGTTGAGCAGGAAAAAACCGCCCAGCGCGATCGGCAGCAGGATCAGCGCGGTAATGATGCGTTGTTTAAGCATTAAGCACGAGCTCCAGCCTCGACCTGCTCGCTGGTCTTACCGAAGCGGCGCTGGCGCGAAGCGAAATCGGCCAGGGCATTGCGCATGGCCTCGTGTTTGAAGTCCGGCCAGTACAGGTCGGAGAAGTACAACTCGGCGTAGGCCAGTTGCCACAACAGGAAATTGCTGATGCGGTGCTCGCCACCGGTGCGGATGCACAGGTCCGGCAGCGGCAGCTCGCCGGTTGCCAGGCACGTCTGCAGCAGCCCCGGGGTGATGTCTTCCGGGCGCAGGTGACCGGCTTGCACTTCCCGCGCCAGCCGCTGGGCGGCCTGGGCGATATCCCACTGGCCACCGTAGTTGGCTGCGATCTGCAGGATGAAGCGATTGTTGCCGGCGGTCAGCGCCTCGGCTTCGCGCATGGCGGCCTGCAATTCAGGGTGGAAACGCGAACGGTCACCGATGATGCGCAGGCTGATGTTGTTCTCGTTGAGGCGCTTGGCCTCACGGCGCAGGGCCGAGAAGAACAGCTCCATCAACGCACCAACCTCTTCGGCCGGGCGCTGCCAGTTTTCACTGGAGAAGGCGAACAGGGTCAGTACCTCGACCCCGGACTTGGCACAGACTTCGATGACCGCGCGAACGGCGTCGACACCCGCCTTGTGCCCGGCAACGCCGGGCAGCAGGCGCTTTTTCGCCCAGCGGTTGTTGCCATCCATGATGATCGCGACATGACGCGGCACCGAGGACGGTGCCGCCAACTTGGACTTTTCCATTAAAAAACCCCGGCCTTAGACGGCCATCAGGTCCTTTTCCTTGGCTTTGTAAGCAGCATCGACTTCAGCAATGTACTTGTCGGTCAGCTTCTGGATCTCGTCCGCCGCGCGACGTTCTTCGTCTTCGCTGATTTCCTTGTCCTTGGTCAGCTTCTTCAGGTCGCCCAGGGCATCGCGGCGCACATTGCGCACAGCGACCTTGGCATCCTCGGCCACACCGCTGGCCTGCTTGGTGTAACCCTTGCGGGTTTCCTCGGTCAGGGCCGGCATTGGCACGCGAATGGTGGTACCGGCGCTGGACGGGTTCAGGCCCAGGTCGGAGGTGAGGATGGCCTTTTCGATGGCAGCGCTGAGGTTTTTGTCGTGCGCGACAATCTTCAGGGTGCGGGCATCTTCGACGGTGATCGCGGCCACCTGGTTCAGCGGCATCTCGCTACCCCAGGCAGTGACCTTGACGCTGTCCAGGATGCTTGGGTGAGCGCGACCGGTGCGGATCGCCGCAAGGTTGCGAGCCAGGGCTTCGATGGACTTGCCCATGCGCTCCTGCGCGTCTTTCTTGATGTCGTTGATCATGCTTGGCCTTCCTCGATCAGAGTACCTTCAGCGCCACCCACCACGATGTTCAGCAGGGCGCCAGGCTTGTTCATGTTGAATACCCGCAATGGCATCTTGTGGTCACGGCACAGGCAGATTGCGGTCAGGTCCATCACACCTAGCTTGCGATCCAGGACCTCATCGTAGGTCAGGTGATCGAACTTCTCGGCGTGAGGGTCCTTGAATGGATCGGCAGTGTACACACCATCGACCTTGGTCGCCTTCAGCACCACGTCGGCATCGATTTCGATGGCGCGCAGGCAGGCCGCGGAGTCGGTGGTGAAGAACGGGTTGCCGGTACCGGCGGAGAAAATTACCACATCCCCGGAGTTGAGGTGGCGAATAGCTTTGCGACGATCGTAATGATCGGTGACACCGACCATGGAAATGGCCGACATGACCAGGGCCGGGATGTTCGAGCGCTCCAGCGCATCGCGCATGGCCAGGCCGTTCATCACGGTGGCCAGCATGCCCATGTGGTCGCCGGTGACGCGGTCCATGCCGGCTGCGCTGAGCGCGGCGCCGCGGAACAGGTTGCCACCACCGATCACCAGGCCGACCTGGACACCGATCCCTACCAGCTGGCCAACTTCAAGGGCCATGCGATCCAGCACTTTCGGGTCGATCCCGAAGTCTTCCGAGCCCATCAGGGCCTCGCCGCTAAGTTTGAGCAAAATGCGTTTATAGCGAGGTTGGCGACCACTCACCTGCTGAGCCATTGCGAGTCTCTCCTGCGGCGTACTTTTAGAAAATTCGTGCGGGCTGTTTGCAGCCTGCTAACTGTAGCGTGGCACCGTTTTGGTGCCAGCGGCGGCGAGTTTTATAAACCCTTCGCCGTTTTGACAAAGAGGCTGCGCGCGTGAGCGGGCAGCCTCTTTTGGGCGACAGACGGGGCTGTCTTACTGCTTGGCAGCAGCTACCTGAGCGGCAACTTCAGCAGCGAAGTCGTCGACTGGCTTCTCGATGCCTTCGCCTACTTTGAAGTAGGTGAAGGAAACGATTTCAGCGCCGGCTTTCTTGGCCAGTTCGCCAACCTTGACTTCCGGGTTCATGACGAAAGATTGCTCTTTCAGCGAGGCTTCGGCCTTGAACTTGGTGATACGGCCGTTGATCATGTTCTCAACGATGTTTTCCGGCTTGCCGGCGATCTTGTCGGCGTTCAGCTGCAGGAAGACACCCTTCTCGCGCTCGATGGCCTCGGCGGAGATTTCCGACGAATCCAGGAACTCAGGGTTCGAAGCCGCAACGTGCATGGCGATGTTCTTGGCCAGCTCGACGTCGCCGCCTTTCAGGACAACGGCAGCGCCGATCTTGTTGCCGTGCAGGTAGGCACCGACAACGTCACCCTCAACGCGCACCAGGCGACGGATGTTGACGTTCTCGCCGCACTTGGCAACCAGGGCTTCACGAGCAGCTTCACGCGAAGCGATCAGCGGAGCAGCGTCGGTCAGCTTCTCGGCGAAGGCTTGCTCGAGGCTTTCGGCGACGAAGCTCTTGAAGTCGTCTTGCAGGGCCAGGAAGTCGGTCTGCGAGTTCACTTCCAGCAGGACGGCGGATTTACCGTCGGTCTTGACCGCGATAGCGCCTTCAGCAGCGACGTTGCCAGCCTTTTTGGCGGCCTTGATGGCGCCCGAGGCACGCATGTCGTCAATGGCTTTCTCGATGTCGCCGCCGGCCTTTTCCAGGGCCTTCTTGCAATCCATCATGCCTTCGCCGGTACGCTCGCGCAGTTCTTTTACCAGCGCTGCAGTAATTGCTGCCATTTCAAAATCCTCTTGGAAAGTTTTTCAACCATTCCACCCGTTCGTCACGGGCGTTCAATTCTGCTAATCCGCTGTTTTCAGTTCAGCGAGCCCATGATGCGGGGCCGATGCTGACAGCAGGATTTCAAGGTGGCAAAAAGGGGGCAGAGCCCCCTTTTTGCGTGCCAAGTAGACGCTAGCGCCTATTACTCAGCAGCAGGTGCAGCCGCTTCTTCAGCGTAAACTTCGGTGCCGCCGGCAACGTTGTTGCGGCCGCGGATGACTGCGTCAGCCATCGAAGTCATGTACAGCTCGATAGCGCGGATGGCGTCATCGTTACCCGGGATGATGTAGTCAACACCTTCAGGGCTGCTGTTGGTATCGACAACGCCGATAACCGGGATGCCCAGCTTGTTGGCTTCGGTGATCGCGATGCGCTCGTGATCAACGTCGATAACGAACAGAGCGTCTGGCAGACCGCCCATATCCTTGATGCCGCCCAGGCTGCGATCCAGTTTTTCCAGGTCGCGGGAGCGCATCAGGGCTTCTTTCTTGGTCAGCTTGGCAAAAGTGCCGTCTTCGGCCTGGGTTTCCAGGTCGCGCAGACGCTTGATCGAAGCGCGGATGGTCTTGTAGTTGGTCAGCATGCCGCCCAACCAACGGTGGTCAACGTATGGCGAACCGCAACGAGCAGCTTGCTCGGCGACGATCTTGCCAGCGGAACGCTTGGTGCCGACGAACAGGATCTTGTTCTTGCCCTGGGCCAGACGCTCAACGAACGACAGAGCGTCGTTGAACATTGGCAGGGTTTTTTCCAGGTTGACGATGTGGATCTTGTTACGCGCGCCGAAAATGTACTTGCCCATTTTCGGGTTCCAGTAACGGGTCTGGTGGCCGAAGTGCACACCGGCCTTCAGCATATCGCGCATGTTGACTTGGGACATGATAGTTCCTTGATAAGTCGGGTTGGGCCTCCACGTATCCCAATGACCAACCCGCGAATCTCGCAACTCGGGGCACCCAGGTCATCGTGTCGACACGTGTGTGGGTTTAAGTGCTGACGGGGTCGTCCCCGAAAGCGGCGCATTTTATACCACAGACCGCGGCCGAACGGAACCCGGTGAGAACAGCTGCAAGTTGCAAGCGACAATCCGCTTCTTCTTGCAGCTTGCAGCTTGATCCTTGACGCTCTGATAGAATAAGGCCTTTCCCGTTTGTTCGCGCCGTATACGGCGCCGTAGAGAGCCTGTAATGACCGTCACCATCAAGACCGCAGAAGACATCGAAAAGATGCGCATCGCTGGCCGCCTGGCCGCCGACGTGCTGGAAATGATCGAAGAGCACGTCAAGCCCGGTATCACCACCGAAGCGCTCGACCGCCTGTGCCACGACTATATCGTCAACGTCCAGCAGGCCATCCCGGCACCGCTCAACTACAAGGGCTACCCGAAGTCGATCTGCACCTCGATCAATCATGTGGTCTGCCATGGCATCCCCAACGACAAGCCGCTCAAAGACGGTGACACGCTCAACATCGACGTCACCGTGATCAAGGACGGCTACCACGGCGACACCAGCCGGATGTTCCACGTGGGTACCGTACCGGTATGGGCCGAACGCCTGTCCAAGGTGACCCAGGAGTGCATGTACAAGGCCATCGAGCTGGTCAAGCCGGGCTGCCGCCTGGGCGACATCGGTGAAGTGATCCAGAAGCACGCGGAAAAGAACGGCTTCTCGGTGGTGCGCGAGTTTTGCGGTCACGGCATCGGCAAGGTGTTCCACGAAGAGCCGCAAATCCTGCACTACGGCCGTGCCGGCACCGGCATGGAACTGAAAGAAGGCATGACCTTCACCATCGAGCCGATGATCAACCAGGGCAAGGCCGACACCAAGGTACTGGGCGATGGCTGGACCGCCATCACCAAGGACCGCAAGCTCTCGGCCCAATGGGAGCACACCCTGGTGGTGACCGCGACCGGCTACGAGATCTTCACCCTGCGCAAGGACGACACCATCCCGCGCACCTCGGCCTGACCGTACTCCGACAGGCCACCCCACGACAGGAACGTGACGCAATGCCACAGGTGGATCCCGAGCTGTTCGACCGCGGCCAGTTCCAGGCGGAACTGGCCCTCAAGGCGAGCCCTATCGCCGCCTTCAAGAAAGCCATCCGCCTGGCCGGCGAGGTGCTCGACAAGCGTTTTCGCGCGGGCGGCGAAATCCGCCCACTGATCGAAGCCCGCGCCTGGCTCGTGGACAACATCCTGCAACAGGCGTGGAACCAATTCGACTGGGGCGACCACAGCGGCATCGCCCTGGTTGCGGTGGGCGGCTACGGGCGCGGTGAACTGCACCCGCATTCGGACATCGACCTGCTGATCTTGCTGGGCGCCGCCGAGCACGAGCAGTACCGCGATGCCATCGAACGTTTTCTCACCTTGCTGTGGGACATCGGCCTGGAAGTGGGCCAGAGCGTGCGCACCGTCGACGAGTGCGCCGAACAGGCCCGCGCCGACCTGACGGTCATCACCAACCTGATGGAAAGCCGCACCATTGCCGGCCCCGAGGCTCTGCGCCAGCGCATGCTGGAGGTAACCAGCACCGCACACATGTGGCCGAGCAAGGAATTTTTCCTGGCCAAGCGCGCCGAACTCAAGGCCCGCCACCACAAGTACAACGACACCGAGTACAACCTCGAACCCAACGTCAAGGGTTCACCAGGCGGCCTGCGCGACATCCAGACGGTACTGTGGGTGGCGCGCCGCCAGTACGGCACCCTGAACCTGCATGCACTGGCTGGCGAAGGCTTTTTGCTGGAAAGCGAGAACGAGCTGCTGGCCTCCTCCCAGGACTTTCTGTGGAAGGTGCGCTACGCCCTGCACATGCTGGCCGGGCGCGCCGAGGACCGACTGCTGTTCGATCATCAGCGCAGCCTGGCCGCACTGCTGGGTTACAGCGACGAAAACCCCAAGCGGGCAATCGAGCAGTTCATGCAGCAGTACTACCGGGTGGTGATGAGCATCAGCCAGCTGTGCGACCTGATCATCCAGCATTTCGAGGAAGTGATCCTCGCCGACGACGACAGCGGCACCACCCAGCCGCTGAATGCGCGTTTCCGCCTGCATGATGGCTATATCGAGGCCACCCACGCGAACGTGTTCAAGCGCACGCCGTTCGCCATGCTGGAAATCTTCGTGCTGATGGCCCAACACCCGGAAATCAAAGGCGTGCGTGCCGATACCGTGCGCCTGCTGCGCGAGCACCGGCACCTGATCGATGACACGTTCCGCACCGATATCCGCAACACCAGCCTGTTCATCGAGCTGTTCAAGTGCGAAATCGGTATCCACCGCAACCTGCGTCGGATGAACCGCTACGGCATCCTTGGCCGCTACCTGCCGGAGTTCGGGCTGATTGTCGGGCAGATGCAGCATGACCTGTTCCACATCTATACGGTCGATGCGCACACCCTCAACCTCATCAAGCACCTGCGCAAGCTGCAATACACGCCGGTGTCCGAGAAATTCCCGCTGGCCAGCAAGCTCATGGGCCGCCTGCCCAAGCCCGAGCTGATCTACCTGGCTGGCCTGTACCACGACATCGGCAAAGGCCGCCAGGGCGACCACTCCGAACTGGGTGCAGTGGATGCGAAGAAGTTCTGCGAGCGCCACCAGTTGCCGGCCTGGGACAGCCGCCTGATCGTCTGGCTGGTGCAGAACCACCTGGTCATGTCGACCACCGCCCAGCGCAAGGACCTGTCCGACCCGCAGGTGATCAACGACTTTGCCCTGCACGTGGGTGACGAGACACGCCTGGACTACCTCTATGTGCTGACCGTGGCCGACATCAACGCCACCAACCCCAGCCTGTGGAACTCCTGGCGGGCCAGCCTGCTGCGTCAGCTGTATACCGAGACAAAGCGTGCCCTGCGCCGGGGCCTGGAAAACCCGCTGGACCGCGAAGAGCAAATTCGCCAGACACAATCCGCAGCGCTGGACATCCTGGTGCGCGAAGGCACCGACCCGGACGACGTCGAGCAGCTGTGGTCGCAACTGGGCGATGACTACTTCCTCAAGCACAACGCCGCCGACGTGGCCTGGCACAGTGACGCGATTCTGCAGCAACCCGCCGATGGCGGGCCGCTGGTGCTGATCAAGGAAACCACCCAGCGCGAGTTCGAAGGCGGCACGCAGATCTTCATCTATGCCCCCGACCAGCATGATTTCTTCGCCGTGACGGTGGCCGCCATGTCGCAGCTGAACCTGAACATTCATGACGCGCGGATCATCACGTCGAGCAGCCAGTTCACCCTCGACACCTACATCGTGCTGGATAACGACGGCGGCTCGATCGGCGACAACCCGCAGCGGGTCAAACAGATTCGCGACGGCCTGACCGAAGCACTGCGCAACCCCGAGGACTACCCGACCATCATCCAGCGCCGGGTACCGCGCCAGCTCAAGCACTTCGACTTCCCGCCGCAGGTGACCATCCTCAACGATGCCCAGCGCCCGGTGACCATCCTCGAAATCACGGCGCCCGATCGCCCGGGGCTGCTGGCCCGGCTTGGGCGGATTTTCCTGGAGTTCGACCTGTCGCTGCAAAACGCCAAGATCGCCACCCTCGGCGAACGGGTGGAAGACGTGTTCTTCATCACCGATGCCGACAACCAGCCGCTGTCCGACCCGCAGCTGTGCAGCCGCCTGCAGGAAGCCATCGTGCAGCAACTGCAGGCCGGCCAAGGTAGCGACGCCAGCCCGACCCGCGTGACCTTTTAACGATTAGACGATTGACGAGACCTTGCGCCGATGAACCATGCCTTAACCCAGCTTCAGCCCTACCCCTTCGAAAAGCTCCGCGCCCTGCTGGGCAGTGTGAAGCCTGCGGCGGACAAACGCGCCATCGCCCTGTCGATCGGTGAGCCGAAGCACGAATCGCCGGCGTTCGTCGCCCAGGCCATGGCCGACAACCTCGACAAGCTGGCGGTATACCCCAGCACCATCGGCCTGCCGGCTCTGCGCCAGGCGATTGGCCAATGGTGCGAAAGGCGCTTTGGCGTGCCCGCCGGCTGGCTGGACGCCGACCGCCACATCCTGCCGGTCAACGGTACCCGCGAAGCGCTGTTCGCCTTCACCCAGGCCGTGGTCAACCGCGCCGATGATGGCCTGGTGGTCAGCCCCAACCCGTTCTACCAGATCTACGAAGGCGCAGCGCTGCTGGCCGGGGCCACTCCGCACTACCTGCCGTGCCTGGAAAGCAATGGTTTCAACCCCGACTTCGACGCGGTGCCAGCCGAAGTGTGGAAACATTGCCAGATCCTGTTCCTGTGCTCGCCAGGCAACCCCACTGGCGCGCTGGTGCCGATGGAAACCCTGAAGAAGCTGATCGCCCTGGCTGACGAGCACGACTTCGTGATCGCTGCCGACGAATGCTACAGCGAGCTGTACTTCGACGAAGATGCGCCGCCTCCAGGCCTGCTGACCGCCTGCGCCGAACTGGGCCGCAGCGACTTCAAACGTTGCGTGGTGTTCCACAGCCTGTCCAAGCGTTCCAACCTGCCGGGCCTGCGTTCGGGCTTCGTGGCGGGCGACGCCGAGATCATCAAGCCGTTCCTGCTGTACCGCACCTACCACGGCTGCGCCATGCCGGTGCAAACCCAGCTGGCCAGCATTGCCGCCTGGCAGGACGAGGCGCATGTGCGCGAGAACCGCGACCAGTACCGCGCCAAGTACGATGCCGTGCTGGACATTCTGCAGCCGGTGCTGGACGTGCAGCGCCCGGACGGCAGCTTCTACCTGTGGGCCAAGGTGCCGGGTGACGATGCCGAATTCACCCGTGACCTGTTCGAAGCCCAACATGTGACCGTGGTGCCGGGGTCGTACCTGTCGCGTGAGGTGGACGGCGTAAACCCGGGTGCCGGGCGTGTGCGCATGGCGCTGGTTGCACCGCTGGCTGAATGCATCGAGGCGGCAGAGCGGATTCGCGCATTCCTGCAAAGCCGCTGACAGCCCTATTCGCGGGCAAGCCCGCGCCCACAGGTACTACGCTGCATTCATAATCAGCGCAGTACCTGTGGGAGCGGGCTTGCCCGCGAATGGCCTTGATAGGGTCTACTTGACCGGCCCCAGGTTTGCCTCGCTCATATCCAGCTCCCCCAGCACCTGCCGCACCACCTCATCCCCCACCTCGTGCTGGCGATGCAGGTTATACAGCTCCAGCCGCTGCGCCCGCAGCGCACGCAAGCGCAAACGCCGCTCCAGCAAGTCCATCTGTTCGGCCAGCGCCTTCGCCTCGGCACTGTCGTTATAGCTGTCCAGCTCATCCCGGTACTCCGCCATTAACCGCGCCTTCAGCTCGGTTGCCAGTGTCGCCTGCGCGGCGTCCTGCGGGGCATTGCTGTCGATCACCTCTTCAGCCTCCAGGGCGTGGATCGCCGCCTCGGCCGTACGCCGCCAGGCCTCCTGCACCTCCTGGTGCAAGCGCTCGTCTGCGCTCTTGGTTACCCCGCGCAACAAGAACGGCAGCGCGATACAGGCGCTTATCAGCGACAACAAGATCACCCCTGCGGCAATGAAGATGAGCAGGTCACGTTCCGGGAAGGCCTTGCCCGCCCCTATCAACAACGGAATAGACATCACACCGGCCAAGGTAACGGCACCGCGAACGCCACCCAGCGTCAGCAACCAGCAGGAGCGCGCCGTGGGCATCAGCACCAGCGCGGGCTTGCCGCGCCAGCGGCGGACCACGCCAATCGACCGCCAGATGCTCTGTACCCAGATGAACCGCAGCAAGATCAGCGCAGCAAAGATCGCTACTACATCCAGGCAACGGTAGGCCAGGGTCGGCCAAACAGTGGGTTCGTGGCTGACCACGGCCTTGATGATGTCCGGCAATTGCAGGCCCAGCAGCAGGAAGATCAGCCCATTGAAGGCGAACTCCAGCAGTGACCACACACTGCGGTTGAGCAGCCGCGTGCTGGTCTGCCGTGGCAACAGGTCGAGCCAGCTTTGCATCATGCCGGCCGCCACCGCCGAAAGGATGCCCGATACGCCCAGGCGCTCTGCCAATACATAAGCGGCAAACGGCAGCAGCAACATGAACACGACGTGGGTGGCCGGATCATCCCAGCCGCGGGCGATCATCCAGGCACGCAGGCGGCCGATCAGCCAGCTCAGGGCGACACCCACCGCCAGGCCGCCCAACGCCACCAGAACAAAGGTGAAGCTCGCATCAGCCAGCGAGAACACCCCGGTGATTGCCGCCACCAGGGCAAACTTGAAGGTCACCAGGCCAGACGCATCGTTCATCAGCGCCTCGCCTTGCAACATGTGCATCAGCGGCGTGGGCAGGCGGTCCTGGGTGATGGCCGACACGGCAACAGCATCGGTGGGTGACAGTACTGCCGCCAGGGCAAAGGCCACCGGCAGCGGGATGCTCGGCAACAACCAGTGAATGAAGTAACCGGCTCCGACCACGGTGAACAACACCAACCCTACGGCCAATGCCACCACCGGCCCACGGATTCGCCACAACTCACGCTTGGGGATGCGCCAGCCGTCGGCAAACAGCAGCGGCGGCAAGAACAGGAACAGGAACAATTCGGGGTCCAGGGCCACATGCAGGCCCAATGTCGGCCAGGCCAGCAAGGCACCGGCGGCAATCTGCACCAACGGCAAGGGCAGCGGCACCATGCGGCCAACCAGCTTCGACAGGCTGACCAGCGTCAGCAGGATGAGGACGGTGTAAGCGGACTGCATCCGGGAAAGCTTCCTTTGTGAACCAGAAACGATAGCAGGGCGAAACATCGCCATTGAAACAATATGTTAGCGGCGAGCGGCGGTTTGGGGCCGCTGCACGATAGTCGCAGGTCGCCCTGGAATATGTAACATGATGATACCTCGGTAGATCGGAGATCGAGCGCCGCGTAGGCGGCGCTCGATCTCCGACACACTGTAAGGCTCAAGACAAGCACACCCGTGGCGCTCACAGGTTCGTTCCCGCATAATCCCGCGACTGACATTCGGAAAACGGAGAGATTGGGGCAACCTGTGACCCCAATGCACACAATGACCTACACGCTCTACGGCATCAAAGCCTGTGACACCATGAAAAAGGCGCGTACCTGGCTCGAAGACAAGGCCATCGCCTACGAATTCCACGACTACAAGACCCAAGGCATCGACCGTGACAGCCTGAACCGCTGGTGCGACGAACACGGCTGGGAAGTCATCCTCAACCGTGCTGGCACCACCTTCCGCAAGCTGGACGACATCAGCAAGGCCGACCTCGACCAGGCCAAGGCCGTCGAGCTGATGCTGGCCCAGCCGTCGATGATCAAACGCCCGGTGCTGGACCTTGGCGCGCGTACCCTGGTCGGTTTCAAGCCCGACCTGTACGCCGCTGCCCTGGCCTGAGCCCCTCCCCTATTTCGCACGAGGTAATCACATGTCCAATACCCTGTTCAGCCTGGCCTTCGGTGTCGGCTCCCAGAACCGCCAGGGCGCCTGGCTTGAAGTGTTCTACGCACAACCCCTGCTCAACCCGAGCGCCGAACTGGTCGCTGCTGTAGCCCCGGTGCTGGGCTATGAAGGTGGCAACCAGGCCATCGCTTTCAGCAACGCCCAGGCCGCGCAACTGGCCGAAGCCCTGAAAGGCGTTGACGCGGCCCAGGCCGCCCTGCTGACCCGCCTGGCCGAGAGCCACAAGCCGCTGGTCGCCACCCTGCTGGCCGAAGACGCTGCCCTGACCTCCACCCCAGAGGCCTACCTGAAGCTGCACCTGCTGTCGCACCGCCTGGTCAAGCCGCACGGTGTGAGCCTGGCCGGTATCTTCCCGCTGCTGCCGAACGTGGCCTGGACCAACCAGGGCGCGGTCGATCTGGCCGAACTGGCCGAGCTGCAACTGGAAGCGCGCCTGAAGGGCGAGCTGCTGGAAGTGTTCTCGGTGGACAAGTTCCCGAAAATGACCGACTACGTGGTCCCTGCCGGCGTGCGTATCGCCGACACCGCCCGTGTGCGCCTAGGCGCCTACATCGGCGAAGGCACCACCATCATGCACGAAGGCTTCGTCAACTTTAACGCTGGCACCGAAGGCCCTGGCATGATCGAAGGCCGCGTGTCCGCTGGCGTATTCGTTGGCAAGGGCTCGGACCTGGGCGGCGGTTGCTCGACCATGGGCACCCTGTCCGGTGGCGGCAACATCGTCATCAAGGTGGGTGAAGGCTGCCTGATCGGCGCCAACGCCGGTATCGGCATTCCGCTGGGCGACCGCAACACCGTCGAAGCCGGCCTGTACATCACCGCGGGCACCAAGGTGAACCTGCTGGACGAGAACAACGAGCTGGTCAAAGTGGTCAAGGCCCGCGACCTGGCTGGCCAGACCGACCTGCTGTTCCGCCGCAACTCGCTGAACGGCGCCGTGGAGTGCAAGACCCACAAGTCGGCCATCGAGCTGAACGAAGCGCTGCACGCCCACAACTGAGAACCTTCCCGGGTTTGAGGTGTTAAGATCGGGTCTGGCGCCACCGCGCCAGACCCGATTTTCATTCCAGGCCCCGTGAACATGTTCCAGCCCTCCCCCTGGCGTGCCGACTTCCCCGCCATCGCCGCCCTGCAACGGCAGCACCAGACCTACCTGGACAGTGCCGCCACCACCCAGAAGCCGCAAGCCCTGCTTGACGCCCTGAGCCATTATTACGGCCATGGCGCGGCCAACGTGCACCGTGCCCAGCACTTGCCCGGCGCACTGGCAACCCAGGCGTTCGAGACCAGCCGCGACAAGGTCGCCGCCTGGCTGAATGCCGCGGACTCCCGGCAGATCGTGTTCACCCACGGCGCCACCTCGGCGCTGAACCTTCTGGCCTACGGCCTGGAACATCGCTTCGAAGCCGGTGACGAAATCGCCGTCAGCGCGCTGGAGCACCATGCCAACCTGCTGCCCTGGCAACAGCTGGCGCGTCGGCGCAACCTGCGCCTTGTGGTGCTGCCGCTGGATACCCAAGGCCGCATCGACCTGGAGCAGGCGCTGCAACTGATCGGCCCCCGCACCCGGGTGCTGGCGGTCAGCCAGCTGTCCAACGTGCTGGGCACCTGGCAGCCACTGCCGGCGCTACTGGCCCATGCCCGCGCCCAGGGCACACTGACCGTGGTCGACGGTGCCCAGGGGGTGGTGCATGGTCGCCATGATGTGCAGCACCTGGGTTGCGACTTCTATGTGTTCTCCAGCCACAAACTGTATGGCCCGGACGGGGTTGGCGTGCTGTATGGCCGCCCTCAGGCACTGGAACTGTTGCGCCACTGGCAGTTCGGGGGCGAGATGGTGCAACTGGCCGAGTACCAGAGCGCCAGCTTCCGCCCGGCCCCGCTGGGCTTCGAGGCGGGTACGCCGCCAATCGCCGGGGTGATTGGTCTGGGCGCAACCCTGGACTATCTGGCCAGCCTCGACGCCCAGGCGCTCGAAGCCCACGAAACCAGCCTGCACCAGCACCTGCTCCGTGGGCTGGCCGACCGCGAGGGCGTGCGGGTGCTCGGTGCGCCACAGGCGGCCTTGGCCAGCTTCGTTATCGAGGGGGTGCACAATGCCGATATCGCCCACCTGCTCACCGAGCAAGGCATTGCCGTACGAGCCGGGCACCATTGCGCCATGCCACTACTGAAAGGCTTGGGCCTTGAAGGCGCAATTCGAGTGTCGCTGGGCGTGTACAACGACAGCGATGACCTTCAGCGCTTCTTCGCTGCGCTGGATCAGTGCCTGGAGCTGCTGCGATGAGCATGCCGGAGCAAGCACGTCAGGCGCTGGAGGCTTTTGAACAGGGCAAGGGTTGGGAACAGCGGGCGCGGCTGCTGATGCAGTGGGGAGAGCGGCTGGAACCGCTGGATGATGCCGAGAAGACCGACGCCAACCGGGTGCATGGCTGCGAAAGCCTGGTTTGGCTGGTGGCCGAGCACGTTGACGGGCTTTGGCGGTTCAAGGCCAGTAGCGATGCGCGCTTATTACGCGGCTTGCTGGCGTTGTTGCTGGTGCGGGTGCAAGGCTTGCCCAGTGAAGAGCTGGTTGGGCTCGACTTGCGCGATTGGTTCACCCAGCTGGGGTTGGAGCGTCAGCTGTCGCCATCGCGCAGTAATGGGCTACATGCAGTGCTGCAGCGGATGGCGGAGTTGGCGTCCAACCGCTAAATCGGCGCTGGCTTCTTCGCGGGCTCGCCCGCGAAGAAGCCAGCGCAATTTATTCAGCTTTGACCCGCTCCGAAGGCCGCCGCGCACCGGCCACCAGCTTCTCGATCGCCTTGCTCGCCGCCACCATGCCAAAGGTCGCGGTCACCATCATCACCGCACCAAAGCCACCCGAGCAGTCCAGCCGCACCCCCTCACCCACGAAACTCTTCTGCAGACAAACGCTGCCATCGCCCTTGGGGTAGCGCAGCTGTTCGCTGGAGAACACGCATGGCACGCCATAGTTGCGGCTGACATTGCGCGAGAAGTTGTAATCGCGACGCAAGGTGGAACGCACCCGCGAAGCCAGCGGGTCGTTGAAGGTCTTGTTCAGGTCGGCAATCTGGATTTGCGTGGGGTCGATCTGCCCACCGGCACCCCCGGTGGTGACGATGGCGATCTTGCGCCGACGGCACCAGGCGATCAGCGCCGCCTTGGCCATGACGCTGTCGATACAGTCGATCACGCAGTCGAGGTTTTCGGTAATGTACTCAACCATGGTCTCGCGGGTAACGAAGTCGGCCACCGCATGCACCGTGCACGCCGGGTTGATCGCCCGCAGGCGCTCGGCCATGACCTCGACCTTGGGCCGCCCCACCTGGCCTTCCAGGGCATGGGCCTGGCGGTTGGTGTTGCTGACGCACACATCGTCCAGGTCGAACAGGGTGATTTCCCCTACGCCGCTGCGGGCCAGCGCTTCAGCCACCCACGAGCCTACCCCGCCAATCCCGACCACAGCCACGTGGGCCTGGCCCAGGCGCTGCAGCCCTTGGTCGCCGTATAACCGGGCAACGCCGGCGAAGCGTGGATCTTCTGTGCTCATCTTCATACCCCAAAAAACCGGCGCGCATTATATGCCAGCCGGCCCATCGCCTGCATCGTTAGGAAAGACACTGCCAACCCTGCTTTAATGTCCTATCACTTCGACACAAATGGACGACAATGTCTTCACGTAAATTTGGCCTGAACCTGGTCGTGGTCCTGGCCATCGCCGCGTTGTTCACCGGGTTCTGGGCACTGATCAACCGCCCGGTTTCCGCCCCCGCCTGGCCAGAGCAGATCTCTGGCTTTTCGTATTCGCCGTTCCGCCTGGGTGAAAGCCCGCAAAAAGGCCAGTACCCCACGGACGACGAGATGCGCCAGGACCTGGAGCAGTTGAGCAAACTGACCGACAGCATCCGCATCTACACCGTGGAGGGCACCCAGGCCGACATCCCGCGCCTGGCCGAGGAGTTCGGCCTGCGGGTAACGCTGGGCATCTGGATCAGCCCGGACCTGGAACGCAACGAGCGCGAAATCGCCACCGCCATCCAGTTGGCCAACACCTCTCGCAGTGTGGTGCGGGTCGTGGTCGGCAACGAGGCGCTGTTCCGTGAAGAGGTTACCCCGGAAAACCTCATCAAGTACCTAGACCGGGTGCGTGCAGCAGTGAAGGTGCCCGTGACCACCAGTGAGCAATGGCACATCTGGAAGGAAAACCCGGAAATTGCCAAGCACGTCGACCTGATTGCTGCGCACATCCTGCCCTACTGGGAGTTCGTGCCAATGAAGGATTCGGTCGAGTTCGTGCTCGACCGTGCCCGTGAACTGCGGCACCAGTTCCCGCGTAAACCCCTGCTGCTGTCAGAGGTCGGCTGGCCGAGCAACGGCCGCATGCGCGGAGGTGCCGATGCCACCCAGGCCGACCAGGCCATCTACCTGCGAACGCTGGTCAACACCCTCAACCGCCGTGGCTATAACTACTTCGTCATCGAAGCCTATGACCAGCCGTGGAAGGCCAGCGATGAAGGCTCGGTAGGGGCCTACTGGGGCGTGTACAACGCCGAGCGCCAGCAAAAGTTCAACTTCGACGGCCCGGTGGTGGCGATCCCGCAGTGGCGTGCTTTGGCCGTGGCGTCGGTCGTGCTGGCCATGATCGCCCTGATGGTGCTGTTCATCGACGGCTCGGCCCTGCGTCAGCGCGGCCGCACCTTCCTCACCTTCATCACCTTCCTGTGCGGGTCGGTGCTGGTGTGGATCGCCTACGACTACAGCCAGCAATACAGCACCTGGTTCAGCCTGACCGTGGGCGTGCTGCTGGCCCTTGGCGCGCTGGGCGTGTTCATTGTGCTGCTGACCGAAGCCCACGAACTGGCCGAGGCGGTATGGATACACAAGCGCCGCCGCGAATTCCTGCCGGTGCAGGCCGACAGCGCTTACCGGCCCAAGGTGTCGGTGCATGTGCCGTGCTACAACGAGCCACCCGAGATGGTCAAGCAGACCCTCGATGCCCTGGCCGCACTGGACTACCCCGACTACGAAGTGCTGGTGATCGACAACAACACCAAGGACCCAGCCGTATGGGAGCCGCTGAAGGCCCACTGCGAGAAGCTCGGCGAGCGCTTCAAGTTCTTCCACGTCGCGCCCCTGGCCGGTTTCAAGGGTGGCGCGCTGAACTACCTGATCCCGCACACCGCCAAGGACGCCGAAGTGATCGCGGTGATCGACTCGGACTACTGCGTCGACCGCAACTGGCTCAAGCACATGGTGCCGCACTTCGCCGACCCGAAAATTGCCGTGGTGCAGTCGCCGCAGGACTACCGCGACCAGCACGAAAGCGCGTTCAAGAAGCTGTGCTACAGCGAGTACAAGGGCTTTTTCCACATTGGCATGGTCACCCGCAACGACCGTGACGCGATCATCCAGCACGGCACCATGACCATGACCCGGCGCACGGTGCTAGAAGAGCTGGGCTGGGCCGAATGGTGCATCTGCGAAGACGCCGAACTGGGCCTGCGTGTGTTCGAAAAAGGCCTGTCGGCGGCCTACGCCCACAACAGCTACGGCAAGGGCCTGATGCCTGACACCTTCATCGACTTCAAGAAGCAACGCTTCCGCTGGGCCTATGGCGCCATCCAGATCATCAAGCACCACGCCAGCGCCCTGCTGCGCGGCAAGGACAGCGAGCTGACCCGGGGCCAGCGTTATCACTTCCTGGCCGGCTGGTTGCCATGGATCGCCGATGGCATGAACATCTTCTTCACCATCGGCGCGCTGCTGTGGTCGGCGGCGATGATCATCGTCCCGCACCGCGTGGACCCGCCGCTGATGATCTTCGCCATCCCGCCGCTGGCGCTGTTCTTCTTCAAGGTGGGCAAGATCATCTTCCTGTATCGCCGTGCAGTAGGCGTGAACTTGAAAGACGCCTTCGCCGCAGCGCTGGCTGGCCTGGCGCTGTCGCACACCATCGCCAAGGCGGTGCTGTACGGGTTCTTCACCAGCAGCATGCCGTTCTTCCGCACACCGAAGAATGCCGACAGCCATGGGTTGCTGGTGGCGCTTTCCGAAGCGCGCGAAGAGCTGTTCATCATGTTGCTGCTGTGGGGCGCGGCGCTGGGCATCTACCTGGTGCAGGGGCTGCCGAGTTCGGACATGCGCTTCTGGGTGGCGATGCTGCTGGTACAGTCATTGCCGTATGTCGCGGCGTTGGTGATGGCCTTGCTGTCTTCGCTGCCCAAGCCGGTGGAAAAGGCTGCGGAACCGCAACAAGCTTGAGACTAGTGGGGCCGCAAAGCGGCCCCACTGGACTGTCTGTTTGATATAAGATAACGCCCCTCAGATTTCCCCGCCTTGCCTTGCCCCGGAGTCCCCCATGACGGCCCCTGCCGAGCTCTCGCCTACCCTTCAACTGGCCTGCGACCTGATCCGTCGCCCCTCGGTCACCCCCGTCGACGCCGATTGCCAGGCGCAGATGATGAACCGTCTAGGCGCTGTGGGCTTCCAGCTGGAGCCGATGCGCATTGAAGACGTCGACAATTTCTGGGCCACCCACGGCACCCAGGAGGGCCCGGTGCTGTGCTTTGCCGGCCACACCGACGTGGTGCCGACCGGCCCGGTGCAGCAATGGCAGCATGAACCGTTCGAAGCGCTGATCGACGCCGACGGCATGCTCTGCGGCCGTGGCGCTGCCGACATGAAGGGCAGCCTGGCCTGCATGGTGATCGCCAGCGAGCGCTTCGTGCACGACTACCCGAACCACCGTGGCAAGGTCGCCTTCCTGATCACCAGCGACGAGGAAGGCCCGGCTCACCACGGCACCAAGGCGGTGGTCGAACGCCTGAAAGCGCGCAACGAACGCCTGGACTGGTGCATCGTCGGCGAACCCTCCAGCACCACCCTGCTGGGTGACGTGGTCAAGAACGGCCGTCGCGGTTCGCTGGGTGCCAAACTGACCGTGCGCGGCAAGCAAGGCCACGTGGCCTACCCGCACCTGGCACGCAACCCGATCCACCTGGCCGCCCCGGCCCTGGCGGAGCTGGCAGCCGAGCACTGGGACGAAGGCAACGCGTTCTTCCCGCCGACCAGCTTCCAGATCTCCAACCTCAATTCCGGCACCGGCGCCACCAACGTGGTCCCGGGCGAGCTGACTGCACTGTTCAACTTCCGCTTCTCTACCGAGTCCACCGTCGAAGGCCTGCAGGCGCGCGTCTCGGCGATTCTCGACAAGCATGAACTGGACTGGTCGATCGACTGGGCGCTGTCTGGCCTGCCATTCCTCACCGAACCGGGCGAACTGCTGGACGCTGTGGCGGCCAGCATCAAGGGCGTCACCGGCCGCGACACCCAGCCGTCCACCAGCGGCGGTACCTCCGATGGCCGCTTCATCGCCACCATGGGTACGCAGGTGGTCGAGCTGGGCCCGGTCAACGCCACCATTCACCAGGTGGACGAGCGGATTCTGGCCAGCGACCTCGACCTGCTGACCGAAATCTACTACCAGACCCTGGTCCGGTTGCTCGCCTGATGCTCGCCTGTCCCCTTTGCCAGGCGCCGCTGAGCCGGCTCGACAACGGTGTGGTGTGCCCGGCCGGCCACCACTTCGACCGCGCCCGCCAGGGTTACCTGAACCTGCTGCCGGTACAGCACAAGAACAGCCGCGACCCGGGTGACAACCAGGCCATGGTCGAGGCCCGTCGCGACTTCCTCGATGCCGGGCACTATGCCCCGGTGGCCAGTCGCCTGGCCGAGCTTGCCGCCGAGCGCCAGCCCGGCGCCTGGCTGGACATCGGCTGCGGCGAGGGTTACTACACCGCGCAGATCGCCCAGGCCCTGCCGGCCGCCGACGGTTACGCGCTGGACATTTCCCGCGAGGCGGTCAAGCGTGCCTGCCGTCGTGCACCGGAAGTCACCTGGATGGTCGCCAGCATGGCCCGCGTGCCCCTGGCCGACGCCAGTTGCCAGTTCATCGCCAGTGTATTCAGCCCACTGGACTGGGCCGAGGCCAAGCGCCTGCTCAGCCCCGGCGGCGGCCTGATGCGGGTCGGCCCTACCAGCGGCCACCTGATGGAACTGCGCGAAGTGCTCTACGATGAAGTACGCCCTTACGCCGACGACAAACACCTGGTCCTGGTCCCCGACGGGATGGCCCATGCCCACAGCGAAACCCTTGAGTTCCGCCTGAGCCTGGCCGAACCCAAGGCCCGCGCCGACCTGCTGGCCATGACCCCGCACGGCTGGCGCGCCAGCGCCGAAAAACGCGCGCGGGTCATCGACCAGGCCGAGCCGTTCGAGGTTACGGTTTCCATGCGTTATGACTATTTCGTGCGCCAAGACTGAGCACACCCGGAGCCCTTATGCGCCAACCTGATATCGAGATCTACCTGAAGGACGCCGACGTCGACCACAAGCAGATTGCCGAGTGGCTCGCCCAGGCAATCGGCCCGTGCAGCGAATGGAAGCAGAAAGGTCATACCTTCAAATGCCAGGCCGGTAACATTCCGGTCACCTGGTTACCCAAGGCTGTAGGGAAATGGAACAGCCTGTACCTGGAAAGCGACCAGACGCCATGGGCGGATGATGTCGCCTGTGCCCGCGCCGCCTTCGCCGCACTGGGTGTGGAAGTGCGCTGTGCGCCGGGTGGCTGGGTGGAGGAAGACGGGGAAGAAGATGCCGACCGCTGGGTCCGCATCAGCGCCGACGGTGAAGAGGAAATCACCTGGCGTACTTCTTGAGCAGCAAGCTACAAGAGGGATCGCATCAGGCTGCAAGTACACGGTCACTTGCAGCTTGAGGCTTACAGCTTGAGGCTCAGAGCCCTACTACGTCTTCGGCTTGCAGGCCTTTCTGGCCCTGCACGCAGGCGTATTCCACGCGCTGCCCTTCGACCAGGGTACGATGCCCCTCACCGCGGATCGCCCGATAGTGGACGAATACATCCGCTCCACCTTCGCGCTGAATGAAGCCATAACCCTTGGCATCGTTGAACCACTTTACATTCCCAGTCTCACGAGACGACATCTGAACTACTCCGGATTTTTATTGTGAAGATCGCCTTGTAGGCATGAGCTCACGGCCCCGTGCCAACGCCGCTTGCCGAAATATCCTGCAAGTGGCAGGCCGAGTATATGACACAGAACAAAAAAAATTGATGACGGTCCCGCAGTTGGCCGATTTTTGCTGAACTTACGCCGATACGGCAGACTAATTAGCTGGATACTCACCTGAACATCACACCCAGGGCACACACCCCATGACCCGTTCCCCCCTGCACCGCCTGATCTTCGGCGGCCTGCGTCGCCTGTTGTACCTGTGGGTGCGCTCCGAGACCATCAACCAGTCGTCCATGTCCCTCAACCTCGACCGCAGCCGGCCGGTGTTCTATGCGCTGCCGTCGCCCGCGCTCACCGACCTGGCCGTGCTCGACCACGAATGCACCAAAGCGGGGCTGCCGCGCCCGGTATTGCCGGTAGCCGTGGGCCCACTGCAGGAGCCGGCCGGGTTCTTCTACCTCACCCCCGACCCGGACTGGCTGGGCCGCCAGGACAAACGCGGCGCGCCACCAACGCTTGAGCGCCTGGTCGCTGCCGTCACCCAGCATGCCGAGGAAGATGCGCAGATCATTCCCGTCAGTGTGTTCTGGGGCCAGACCCCGGCCAGTGAATCCAGCCCGTGGAAGCTGCTGTTCGCCGACAGCTGGGCGGTTACCGGGCGCCTGCGCCGGCTGCTGACCGTATTGATTCTGGGGCGCAAGACCCGGGTGCAGTTCTCCGCGCCTATCCACCTGCGCGAACTGGTGCAGCACAACAAGGGGCACGAGCGCACCGTGCGCATGGCCCAACGCCTGATGCGCGTGCATTTTCGCAACCTCAAGACGGCGGTCATCGGCCCGGACATCTCGCACCGGCGCAACCTGGTCAAAGGCCTGGTGCACGCACCGCAGGTGCGCCAGGCCATCGTCGACGAGGCGCAGCGCGAAAACCTGCCACTGGCCAAGGCCGAAGCCCAGGCGCTGCGCTACGGCAACGAGATCGCCTCGGACTACACCTACACCGCCATCCGCTTCCTTGAAGTGGTGCTGAGCTGGTTCTGGAACAAGATCTACGACGGCATCAAGGTCAACCACATCGAGCACGTGCAGGGCATCGCCCCCGGCCACGAAGTGATCTACGTGCCGTGCCACCGCAGCCACATCGACTACCTGCTGCTGTCATACCTGCTGTTCCGCAACGGCCTCACCCCGCCGCACGTGGCCGCGGGCATCAACCTCAACATGCCGGTAGTGGGCAACCTGCTGCGCCGTGGCGGTGCGTTCTTCATGCGCCGCACGTTCAAGGGCAACCCGCTGTACACCGCCGTGTTCAACGAGTACCTGCACACCCTGTACACCAAGGGTTTCCCGGTCGAGTACTTCGTTGAAGGCGGTCGCTCGCGCACCGGGCGCATGCTGCAACCACGTACCGGGATGCTGGCCATTACCCTACGCAGTTTCCTGCGCTCGTCGCGCACGCCGATCGTATTCGTGCCGGTGTACATCGGCTACGAGCGCGTACTCGAAGGCCGCACCTACCTGGGCGAACTGCGCGGCGCCAGCAAGAAGAAGGAGTCGGTGTTCGACATTTTCAAGGTGTTTGGCGCGCTCAAGCAGCGCTTTGGCCAGGTTTACGTCAACTTCGGCGAGCCGATCCGCCTGGCCGGCTTCCTCGACGAACAACAGCCCGGCTGGCGTGAGCAAGACCATGGCCCGCAGTACCGCCCGGAATGGCTCAACGCTGCCACCACCCGCCTGGGTGAAACCGTGGCCCGTCATCTGAACGAGGCGGCTGCCATCAACCCGGTCAACCTGGTGGCCCTGGCGCTGCTGTCCACCAGCCGCATGGCCCTGGACGAACGTGCCCTGACCCGCGTACTGGACCTGTACCTGGCGCTGCTGCGCCAAGTGCCTTACTCGCCCCATACCACCCTGCCCGACGGCGACGGCCAGGCACTGATCGAACATGTGCGCAGCATGAACCTGGTGGCCGAACAGAAGGACGCCCTGGGCCGCATCCTGTACCTGGATGAAGGCAATGCGGTCCTGATGACCTACTACCGCAACAACGTGCTGCACATCTTCGCCCTGCCGGCGCTGCTGGCCAGCTTCTTCCTCAGCAGCTCGCGCATGAGCCGCGAATTGCTGGGCCAGTATGTACAGGCGCTGTACCCGTACCTGCAGGCCGAACTGTTCTTGCGCTGGACGCCAGAGCAGCTGGAGGAAGTGATCGACCAGTGGCTGGCCGCGCTGGTGGAGCAAGGCCTGCTGCGTCTGGACGGCGAGGTGTATGTACGCCCGGCGCCCAGCTCGCGGCAGTTCGTGTTGCTGACCCTGCTCGCCCGCACCATCACCCAGACCCTGCAGCGCTTCTACATGGCCACTTCGCTGCTGCTCAACAACGGGCAGAACAGCCTCAGCGCCGAGGCGCTGGAGGACCTGTGCGTGATGATGGCCCAACGCCTGTCGATCCTGCATGGCCTGAATGCACCGGAGTTCTTCGACAAAACGCTGTTCCGCCACTTCATCCAGACCCTGCTTGAGCAAGGCGTGCTGCATGCCGACGCTCAAGGCAAGCTGGGTTACCACGACAAGCTCGGCGAACTGGCCGAGGGCGTGGCCAAGCGTGTGCTGTCTGCGGAGCTACGCCTGTCGATCCGCCAAGTGGCCCTGCACCGTGACGATGGCCTGGAAACTTCGACCCTCTAACGCTTTATCTGCCGGGAAAATCCGCTAAAGTCCCTGGGGTTGGCCACAAGCCAACGCCAAGGACACCGGAGACTCCATGAAAAAACTCTTTATGCTGTGTTGCGCATCACTGCTCGCAGCCTGTTCCAGCCAAACCCCATCCACCCAGGCCAGCCTGGACGGTGAAGTCTTCTACCTGCAACGTATTGCCCTGCCACCTGCCGCTACCCTAAGCGTGGAACTGCAGGATGTTTCGCTGATGGACGCCCCTGCCGTGACCCTGGCCCGCCAGGCCGGCCCGGTCAAAGGCAACGTGCCGCTGCCGTTCCACCTCACCTACGACCCTGCGCAAGTCAAGCCCGGCCACCGCTACTCGGTGAGTGCGCGCATCGAGCTGGATGGCAAACTGCTGTTTATCAGTACCGAGCACCATGGTGTGACGCTCGACGGCAGCGACCCGAAATCTGTACGCATCAAGGTCGACCCGGTTCGCTGATACCCGCCTCTATCTGTTTACAAGGAAAGCTTCATGATCCGCACCTCCCTGCGTTTCACCACCCTGTGCGCCGGCCTGCTGCTGTCGGCCAGTGCCCTGGCCCTGTCGCTGGGTGACCTGACCCAGAAAGACGCCACCGGCGGCCTGAAAGATGCCCTGACCCAAGGCGCGCAACTGGCCGTCAAGCAACTGAGCACCCCGGGCGGTTTCAGCAACAACCCGGACGTGCGCATCGAATTGCCGGGCAACCTGGGCAAAGCCGCCAAGGCAATGAAAATGTTCGGCAAAGGTGAACAGGTCGAAGCCCTGGAAACCAGCATGAACAAGGCCGCCGAAGCTGCCGTGCCGCAGGCCCAGGCAATTCTGGTGGATGCTGTGAAGAACATGAGCGTGACCGATGCCAAAGGCATCCTCAGCGGCGGTGACGACTCGGCCACCCAGTACCTGAACAAGAGCAGCCGCGAGCAGATCCGCGCCAAGTTCCTGCCGATTGTGAAGCAAGCTACCGACAAGGTTGGCGTGGCGCAGCAGTACAATGCCTTTGCCGCACAGGCCAAAGGCCTTGGGCTGGTCAAAGATGACGCCAACATCGAGAACTACGTGACCGAGAAGGCGCTGGATGGCCTGTTCGAGATGATCGGCAAGCAGGAGCAGAGCATTCGCCAGAACCCGGCCCAGGCAGCTACCAGCCTGGCCAAGAAGGTATTCGGCGCCCTGTGATAGCCCCGGGGGCTGCTTTGCAGCCCTCTCGCGACGCAAGGCCGCTCCTACACCGGAACGCGATACTTCATGGGTATGCGATCGTCTGTAGGAGCGGCCTTGTGTTGCGAAAGGAGGGCAAAGCCCTCCCCTGCGGTCTTCAGGTTTTCTTCACCCTGAACCACGCCGCATACAACGCCGGCAGGAACAATAGGGTCAACACCGTGGCCACGATCAACCCACCCATGATCGCCACCGCCATCGGCCCGTAGAACACGCTACGTGACAACGGAATCATCGCCAGCACCGCCGCCAGCGCGGTCAGCACAATCGGGCGGAAGCGCCGCACCGTGGCTTCGATGATTGCCTGCCAGCGCTCCATGCCCGCTGCGATGTCCTGCTCGATCTGGTCCACCAGAATCACCGAGTTGCGCATGATCATCCCCGCCAGGGCAATGGTGCCGAGCATGGCGACAAAGCCGAACGGCTGGCGGAACACCAGCAGGAACAGGGTGACGCCAATCAGCCCAAGCGGCGCGGTGAGGAACACCATCACCGTGCGCGAGAAGCTGCGCAGCTGGATCATCAGCAAACTCAGCACCACCACCACGAACAGCGGCATGCCGGCGTTGACCGACTTCTGACCGCGCTCGGAGTCCTCTACCGTGCCGCCGACCTCCAGCAGGTAGCCATCCGGCAGCTTGGCGCGGATGTCACGCAGGGTAGGCTCGATCTGCTTCACCAGCGTGGCCGGTTGCTCCTTGTCGTAGATATCGGCACGCACGGTCACGGTCGGCAAGCGGTTGCGGTGCCAGATAATGCCCTCCTCGAAGCCGTATTCCAGGGTGGCTACCTGCGACAGCGCCACGCTCTGGCCGTTATCGGTGGGCAATGCCAGGCTACCGAGGTTGCCCAGTTCGCCGCGTTCCTGTTGTGTACCGCGCAGCAGAATCTCGATCAGTTCGTTGTCTTCGCGGTACTGGCTGACCGTAGTACCGGTTAGCGAGCTTTGCAGGAAGCTGGACAATTGCGCGGTGCTCACGCCCAGGGCACGGGCGCGGTCCTGGTCAATCTCCAGGAACACCGCCTTGCTCGGTTCTTCCCAGTCCAGGTGCACGTTGACCACATGCGGGTTCTCCCGCACCTTGTCAGCCACTTCACGCGCCAGCGCGCGGGCCTTCTCGATGTGTTCGCCGGTCACCCGGAACTGCACCGGGTAGCCCACGGGCGGGCCGTTTTCCAGGCGCGTAACGCGGGCGCGCAGGTCGGGGAATTGCTGGTCCACGGTGCTGATCAACCAGCTGCGCAGGCGCTCGCGGTCTTCCATCGACTTGGCCAGCACCACGAACTGGGCAAAGCTGGCGGCCGGCAACTGCTGGTCCAGCGGCAGGTAGAAGCGTGGCGAGCCAGTGCCTACATAGGCCACGTAGTTGTCGATACCGTCCTGCTGCTTGAGCAGCGCCTCCAACTGTTTGACCCGCTCGGCGGTATTGGTCAGCGAGGCCCCTTCAGCCAGCTTCAGGTCAACCATCAGTTCCGGGCGCCCGGAGGCCGGGAAGAACTGCTGGGGCACAAAACGGAACAGCAGGATGCTGCCGACAAAGGCGGCGATGGTCAGCAGAATCACGGTCTTGCGCCGCCGCACGCACCACTCCACCACTCGCCGCACACGCTGGTAGAACGGCGTGGTGTAAGGGTCTGGCGCGTGGCCGTCCTTGCCGTGGCGTGCGGCATGCAACTTGGCCAGATCTGGAAGCAGGCGCTCGCCCAGGTAAGGCACGAACACCACCGCCGCCACCCATGAAGTCAGCAGGGCGATGGTCACCACCTGGAAGATCGAGCGGGTGTATTCGCCGGTGCTGGACGCAGCCGTGGCGATGGGCAGGAAGCCCGCTGCGGTAATCAGGGTGCCGGTGAGCATCGGGAAGGCAGTACTGCTCCAGGCATAGCTGGCCGCCTTGAGGCGGTCGTAGCCCTGCTCCATCTTGATCGCCATCATCTCTACCGCAATGATCGCATCGTCCACCAGCAAGCCCAGCGCCAGCACCAAAGCGCCGAGGGAGATCTTGTGCAGGCCGATGCCGAAGTAATGCATGGCGGCGAAGGTCATGGCCAGCACCAGCGGGATGGCCAGCGCCACCACCAGGCCGGTGCGCAGGCCCAGCGAGAAGAAGCTCACCAGCAGCACGATGACCAGGGCCTCGACCAGCACCTGCACGAACTCACCCACGCCGGCCTTGACCGCCGCTGGCTGGTCCGACACCTTGCGCAGCTCCATGCCGGCCGGCAGGCTGCGCGCCAGGCGCTCGAATTCGCCTTCCAAGGCCTTGCCCAGCACCAGAATGTCGCCGCCGTCCTTCATCGACACGGCCAGGCCAATGGCATCCTCACCCATGAAGCGCATGCGCGGCGCGGGCGGATCGTTGAAGCCGCGGTGCACTTCGGCGACATCGCCGATGCGGAAGGTGCGGTCACCCACGCGGATGGGGAACTGGCGAATCTGCTCGACACTGTCGAAGCGCCCGCTCACCCGCAGTTGCAGGCGCTCGCTGGGTGTTTCGAAGAAGCCGGCGGTGCTCACCGCGTTCTGCTCCTGCAGGGCCTGTTGCACCGCCTGCAGTGGCACGCCAAGGGTGGCCAGCTTGAGGTTGGACAGCTCGATCCAGATTTTCTCATCCTGCAGGCCGACCAGCTCGACCTTGCCCACATCCTTGACCCGCTGCAGCTGGATCTGGATGCGATCGGCGTAATCCTTGAGCACCGCGTAGTCGAAGCCCTCACCGGTCAGCGCATAGATGTTACCGAAGGTGGTGCCGAACTCGTCGTTGAAGAACGGGCCCTGGATTTCCGGTGGCAAGGTGTGACGGATGTCCGCGACCTTCTTGCGGATCTGGTACCACAGCTCGGGGATGTCCTTGGAATGCAGCGAGTCGCGGGCCATGAAGGTGACCTGCGATTCGCCGGGGCGTGAAAACGAGACGATCCTCTCGTACTCGCCGGTTTCCATCAGCTTCTTCTCGATGCGCTCGGTAACCTGGCGCGACACTTCCTCGGCGCTGGCACCGTGCCACAGGGTACGGATGACCATGGCCTTGAAAGTGAACGGCGGGTCTTCGCTCTGGCCCAGCTTGGTGTAGGACATGGCGCCAATGGCCGCCAGCAGGATCATCAGGAACAGGACGATCTGGCGGTTGCGCAGCGCCCATGCAGAAAGGTTGAAACCCATCGGGACTTACTCCTTGGCCGTCAGGTTCACTACACGGTTGCTGCGGTCCACAGGGCGAACCTCCTGGCCCTCGCGCAGCACATGACCGCCGGCGGCGACCACCCAGTCGCCCGGGGCAAGGCCTTCGAGCACTGGCACGCTGTCGCTGCCATAGGCGCCAAGGCGCACCACGGCCCGCTCCAAGCGGCTGTCCTTGGTAACCCGCCAGACATAGGCCTCCCCGTTTTCGGCCGTCACCGCCGACAACGGCACTGCCAACGGAATCAGCCCATCATGAGCGATGAACACCCGGGCGCTCTGGCCCAGTTCGGCCGGTGCAGCCGCCGAAGTAAAAGCGATGCGCGCCGCGAAAGTGCGCGAACGCGGGTCGGCGGCCGGCGACAACTCGCGGATACGGCCCTGGAAGCGCTCCCGTGGGTGCGACCACAGCTCCACACTCACCGGCTCGCCCACGGCAAAGCGGGCGAACTGCTGCTCTGGCAGGCCGATAGCCACTTCCCGTTCGCCATCGGCGGCCAGGGTGAACACGGTCTGCCCGGCGGCGACCACCTGGCCCACTTCAACCTGGCGCTTGGCGATCACCCCGGCCTGTGGGGCACGCAGCACGGCATATTCGGCCTGGTTGCCGGCCACATCGAATTCGGCCTTGGCCTGCTTCAAGCGGGCGAGGCCGGCACGGTAGAGGTTTTCAGCGTTATCGAACTGGGAATGGCTGACCATCTGCCGGTCCAGCAGTTTCTGGTAGCGGTCGCGCTCGGCGCGCACCAGTGCCAGGTTGGCCTCGGCGGCTGCCAGTTGGGCGCGGTTGGCTTCCAGTTGCAGGCGCACGTCCTGCGGGTCCAGTTCAGCCAGCGGCTGGTCGGCCTTGACCCGCTGCCCTTCCTCGACCAGACGTTTGCTGACCTTGCCGCCAATGCGGAAAGCCAGCTCCGGCTCGAAGCGCGCACGCACTTCACCGGGGTAACTGTCGGCAGCGGCTTCAGCCGGCTGCGGCTGCACCACCAGCGCCGGGCGCGGCGCTGCAGGTGGTGTGGCTTCCTGACCGCACGCCGCCAGTAACAGCACGGCAACGGCGGGCAGAGCGATGGACAAGGCATGGCGCAACATGATGAATCCTTTCGCAGAGGTGCACATCGAATATTTATACTGGCAAGTATATTAAATCAGGCAGTCGGTGCCGGGAAGCTGGCGTTACAAAGAAATCCAGACGGATTTTCAACGGCCGCCAGCTGTTGCACAGCCCACAGCCAATCAACAACTTGCCCCGCCCCGCCACAGCCAGAAATCCTTTGTATACGCCGAAAGCCCCGTATCACGGGCGTTCCACCAACCGGCACGACCTGTGCAATCAACGGTACACCCCCTCCTTCATGTACTTGGAGTACTCCGATGACTGCCCTCGAACAACACCTGCCCGTCCCCGCCAACGGCGCCGACTACGCCACGCTCGCGGCACGCTTCAGGCCCATCTTCACGCGCATTGCCGAAAGCAGCGTGGAACGCGAACGCAACCGCACCCTGCCCCACGACCCGATCCGCTGGCTGAAGGAGGCCGGCTTTGGTGCCGTGCGCGTACCGGTCGAGCACGGCGGTGGCGGCGCTTCGTTGCCACAGCTGTTCCAGTTGTTGATCGAACTGGCCGAAGCCGACTCCAACGTGCCCCAGGCCCTGCGCGGCCATTTCGCCTTCGTCGAGGACCGCCTCAACGCCCATGCCAGCGCGCCACAAAATGTGTGGTTCAAGCGCTTCGTTGCGGGTGACCTGGTGGGCTGCGCCTGGACCGAGATAGGCGCGGTGAAGATTGGCGATGTCATCACCCGCGTCTCGCGTCAGGGCGAACAGTGGGTGGTCAACGGCACCAAGTACTACAGCACCGGCAGCCTTTTCTCCGACTGGATCGACCTGTTCGCCCGCCGCGACGACACCGGGGCCGACGTGATCGCCGCCATTCGCACCCGACAACCCGGCATCCGCCAGAGCGACGATTGGGACGGATTCGGACAGCGCACCACCGGCAGCGGTACCTCGGTGTTCGAAAATGCCGTGGTCGAGGAAGAGAACATCATCGACTTCGCCACCCGCTTCAAATACCAGACCGCGTTCTACCAGCTGGTGCTGCTGGCGGTGATCACCGGTTCCGGGCGTGCCGCCGTGCGCGACTTCAGCCACGAGACTCGCAAGCGCACCCGGGTGTTCAGCCATGGCAACGGCGCGGCAGTCAGTGAGGACCCACAGGTATTGCAAGTGATCGGCAAGGCCTCGGGCCAGGTGTATGCCGCCGAAGCCGCGACCTTGCGCGCCGCCGAGGCTAGCCAACAGGCTTACCTGGCACGTTTTGCCAATGACCCGGCCGCAGAGCAGCAGGCCAATGTGCTGGCCGAACTGGAGTCGGCCCAGGCTCAGGTGGCAGCCATCGACCTGGTACTGCGCGCCACCAGCGACCTGTTCAATGCCTTGGGTGCGTCCACCACCAGCACCAGCCGCCAGCTCGACCGCCACTGGCGCAACGCCCGCACGGCGGCTTCGCACAACCCGGTAATCTACAAGGAGCGCATTGTCGGCGACTGGCATGTGAACGGTACTGAACCGCCGTATGTGTGGCAGATTGGTGGGGGGGCCAAGCAGTCCTGAATGGCCGGATTGGGGCTGCTTTGCAGCCCCGACAATATCAGCGTTTACTCCAGGCCATCGGCCAACGCCGCACCGTTGAGGTAGTGATCCCCCAACAACCGCCGTTGGGTTGCCAGCACAGGCTCACCACCGCTCACCTCTGGCCGCGCCACGCTGCGACCGGCCAACTCGAAATACGCCTCGCCAGCAAGCCGAGCGCCCTCGGCAGCCGCCAGGCGAAACGCAATTGCCGATGCCTGCGAATCATCGGCCCGCTCCAGCAATGCATCGGCCGCATCAATTGCAATGCGCACCTCACCCACCGTGGCAATCACCAGGGTTTCGTGGCGGGCATCGCGGTCACGCAAGAACTCAAGCAGGGCCGCTTCCACCTGACGGGCATAGACCAGATCGTTCCGGCCGTGGGAATGTGTATTGGACATGTGCGCCTCCTCAGTTCCAGGCGTGACGTTGCGGCTTGATGCCGTTAAGCAACTGGTTACCGACCAAGTGGTACTTCCAGCGCACCGGGTCATGCAGGGTGTGCGTGCGGGCATTGCGCCAGAAGCGGTCCAGCCCCCGGCTGGCCGAAACACTGCGCGTACCACCCAGTTCCAGCAGGCGGCTGGAAGCCTCCAGCGAAATGGCCGTTGACAGCACCTTGGCCTGACCGACTATCACCGAGGCTTGCGCCACGTGCGCTTCGTCAGGCTGGGCAACCGCCAGGTCGACGGCCTGCGCCGCACGACGCAAGATGGCTTCGGCTGCCTGCAGGCGCCAGGCCAGTTCGCCGATCAGCGCCTGGCTCAACGGGTCCTGCCAGCCATGCTGCAGGCCACTGTCGGCCCATGGCCTTGCCTGGCGGGCCACCTGCAAGGTCGCGGCGAAAGCGCCACGGGCGATACCGGTGTCCACAGCGGCCTGGATGATCTGCGAGATCGGACCATCGGCGGTGGGCTGGTCGTAGGCCTTCCAGGCCGGTATCACATCGCCCGCCGGAACCCGCACGCCATCGAGGCGCACCTGGCCACTGGCGGTAATGCGCTGGCCAAAGCCGTCCCAACTGTCGATCACGGTGAGGCCTGCGGCATCACGCGGGACAAAGGCGATATGCGGCCGCCCTTCTTCATCAACGCCAGCAACAGGAACGATATGGGCAAACAAGGCGCCGGTGCAGTACGCCTTCTCGCCGTCGACCACGGCGCTGTCGCCGTTGAAGCGGATTTGCGTCTGGAAGGTGGTCACATACTGGCCACGCGACTCAGAAAACGCATTGCCGAAGCGGTAGCCCTGCAGCACCTTGGCGAAGTAGTCACGCTTCTGCGTTTCGCTGCCGGTCAGGCGCAGGTTGCTGAGTACACCAAAGTGGTTTTGCGGCAGCTGGCCGAGGGACGAATCGGCCGCCGAAATGGTTGCAATCACTTCGCTGAGCGTGGCGTAGGACACGCCCGCGCCACCGTACTCCTTGGGCACGGTGATTGCCCAAAGGCCGCTGTCGGAAAAGCGGTCAAGCTCATCCCACGGCAAGCGCCGCTCACGGTCGCGAAGGGCAGCTTCCTGGGCAAATTCCTCGGCCAGGCGCTGCGCGACTTCGATGGCTTCGGCATCGCTGCGGATGACATGGGCGGCGCGCCGTGGCGCCGAACGGGCCTGCCCAGGCAGGCTGGATGCGGGTGAAAAGGTCGTCATGTGCTGCTCCATGCGTAACAGGTTCCACAGTTGTTGAGCAGAACCTGTGCCAACCTTAAAAATCCTTTTAATTCAGATAGTTAGGCGAATTATCCTGGCATTCGAAAAGCCCCGAGGCCGACAAACTGCAGATTGTCTGTTGCCCCGCAAACAGTTCGCCGGGGCCACTCAAAGGCTGATGTCCAGCGGGTACTCGACGATCACCCGCAACTCGTCGACGTTGGCCTCGGCGGTATGGCCGCCGCCTACCCGATGGGTGGCTTGCATCACGTTGAACGACAGGTTCCTGGCCGGCCCGCCCTGCACCACGTAGCGCACCCACAGGTTGCGCTCCCAGTGGCGACCATCCTCGATGCCGTTGTAGTAGCTGTAGGCGCCGCCTGCGCGGGTACCATCGATATCGCTGCCACGCACATAGCGGGCGGTAAGCGACAGGCCAGGCAGCCCGAGCACAGCAAAGTTGTAGTCGTAGCGCGCTTCCCAGGCCCGTTCATTGGGGTTGTTGAAGTCGGACACCTGCGATGCCGCGTCCAGCTGGATGTCGTAGGTGTTCCACACATAGTCGAACGGCGTGTCGCCGTCGATGCGCGTATACGACAGCTTGAAGCCATGCCCGCCTGCGTTGACCCCGGCATGCACGCTCCATGAGTCGTTGTCGATCTTGCCGGCCAGCGCCTGGCCGCTGTCGCGGGTGCGGTAGTAATCCAGGCCTGTTTTCAGGGTCAGGCTGTCGACCAGCGGCTGTACGTAGTCAACGTTGAAGAACTGTTGGTTCCACACATCGTCCAGCCGGCTGGCGTGCAGGCGCAGGTTCAGCTGGTCGTTGAAGCGGTAGTCGCCACCCAGGTACACCACGTCATTGGCGCCCTTCAGCCGCCCGGCGTACACGGTGCCAAGGTCGCCACGGTGGTTGCTGGCGTTGCGGTCGCTGCTGGACTCCAGCTTGCCGCCCTGCAGGCTCAGGCCTTGCAGTGAGTGGTCATTGAACATGAAACCGCGCAGGGTCTGCGGCAGCAGGCGGATGTCACTGGCATGCAGCACCGGGCTGGTCGGGCTGACATCGCCGTAGCGCAGTTCGGTGTCCCGCACGCGCGCCTTCAGCGCTACGCCGACCTTGCCATAGGCATCCTTGGGCTCGCCATCGAAGTTGCTGCCCGAGCGCGAGACTATGCCCGGCACCCCTACACCATTGCCTACCGTGCCATTGCCACCGTCCAGCTTCAGCCCGATCAGGCCTTGCACGTCCAGGCCAAGGCCGACCGTGCCCTGGGTGAACCCCGACTGCAGGTTGGCGATGATGCCGTGGCCCCATTCGCGGTGCTGGCTCTGGCGTTCGCCGGTGTTGGGGTTACGGGTGAAATCGCCGTTGCGGTAGTCCTGGCTGAAGTAATAGTTGCGGTTGATGATTTGCAGTTGAGTGCCGCCGAGAAAACCTTCGTCTTCGGCGAATGCCGGCGTGGTCAAGCCGATGGCCAGGGCGAGGGTGACGGATGGGTAGTTGCGCGAGCGCATGGCAGAACGTCCTTATGAGTTGGATAACCCCGCCGGGGCGGGGAGTTTTGTGGTGAGCCGGATATCGAGCGCCGCCCGCACGGCGCATCGCGAGCTGCGCTCGCTCCTACGTTTGTTTCGGGCCAGTTATTCCTGTGGGATTTGTGCGCGTACGCCTTGGCGCATGGCGCGATATCGCGTCGTATTAACCAAGCGGTCGCGCACGCCAGCCACAGGCGTTACTG
>NZ_BCBJ01000007.1:0-10811 GCF_001320605.1 Pseudomonas sp. NBRC 111133
TCGATCGCACAGGCGCCGATAAACCACCGGCATTACCCTTTCAGTTGCCCCCCCAGGTAGAAATGCCGCAGGTCTTCGCGCGCAGCCAACTCCGTAGCAGCCCCCTGACCCGCCACCCGGCCGTTCTCCAGGATGTAGGCATAGTCGGCATGGCGCAGGGCAACGTTGATGTTCTGTTCGGCCACCAGAAAACTCATGCCTTCCTTGGCATTGAGCTGGGCGACGATGTCGAAAATTTCTTCGACGATGATCGGCGCCAGCCCCATCGAGGGCTCGTCCAGCAGCACCAGCCGTGGCTGGGTCATCAGCGCACGGCCGATGGCCAGCATCTGCTGCTCGCCACCCGAGGTCAGCCCGGCCTGGGTCTTGCGCTTGGTTTTCAAACGCGGGAACCAGGCATAGATGCGCTCCAGCGCCTGTTCCAGTTCGCGCCGTGCCGGCTTGCGCAGAAAGCCCCCGGTACGCAGGTTTTCCTCGATCGTGAGGTGAGCAAACACGTGCCGCCCCTCCAGCACATGCACAATGCCTTGGGCCGCCAGGCGGTTGGCAGCGATGCCGGCGGTGTCCTGGCCCTGGAAGAGGATGTGGCCACGGCTGACCCGCGCACGGTCGGCTTGCAGCAACCCGGAAATGGCCTTGAGCGTGGTGCTCTTGCCTGCGCCATTGGCACCCAGCAAGGCGACGATGTCGCCCTGCCCGACCCGCAGGGAAACCCCGGCCACGGCCAGGATCGCGCCGTCGTAGATCACTTCGATATCCTGCACGCCCAACAGCGGGTGGGCATGCTCGGCAGCAAGCGGGCTGTGGGTCATGGGGTGGCCTCGTCTTTGGCGCATTCGCGGGGGGTAACACCTTTCTCACGGGCAAACTCGCCTGCCTTGGCATCGATCAGCGGGCGCAGGGTGGCGCGGTCGGCCTGTACCCAATCGGTCACCAGCGTCCACTTCTGGCCATCCCATTGCTGCACCTTGGCCGCGCCCCCCCCTTCATGGTCGCTGCACGACAGCTTCAGCGGCTGCATCAGGCCAAGGAAGCCGATTTCCTTCAGACGGGCATCGCCCAGGTCCAGGTGCTCCAGGCCCCAGCGCCCTTCCTCACCAGTCAGTGGGCGGCTGCCGAACTTCTTCTGCCCGGTGCGGATGGCCTCGACGGCGATGGCCGCGTTCACCAGGCCAGAGTTGTAGTACACGCTGCCGAAGCTTTTCGGGTCTTTGAGGTCGCTCTTGCCGGTGTCGACGATGTACTTGCGGATACGCTGGTGAATGTCGAAATCGGCGCCGCCGGGATAGGGCGTCAATGCCAGGTAACCCTTGCCAGCCTCGCCCGCCGGCAGCACGTCTTCGTTGGAGCTGGCCCAGATGTCGCCGACGATGCGGTCTACCGGGAAGCCGAAACGTGCCGCCGTCTTGATCGCTACCGGCGTGGACACACCCCAGGTACGCAAGAACACCCAGTCCGGCTTCTGCTGGCGCACCTGGCGCCATTGGCCGGCCTGTTCGTTGCCCGGGTCGGCCACCGGTATCTGGATGTTCTCGAAGCCGTATTTCTGCGCCAGCAGTGCCATTGGCCCTTGGGTTTCGCGGCCATAGGCGGAGTCGTGGTAGACAGTGGCAATCTTTTTACCCTTGAGCTTGTCCAGCCCGCCTTCGCGCTCGGCCACGTAGTTGATGAACGCCGAGGCCTCGCTGTAGAACGTCAGCATCACCGGGAAGTTGTAGGGAAACACCCGGCCGTCGGTGGCTTCGGTGCGGCCATAGCCCAGGGTGATCAGCGGAATCTTGTCGGCCTCGGCCTTTTCCGCCAGGGCGTAGGCTGCCGGTGCGCCGTTAGGCTGATACAACGCCACCGGCGCACCGTTCAGGCCATTCTTGAAGCGCTCATAGCATTCGATGCCCTTCTCGGCCGTCCATTCGGTTTCGCATTCCTGCCAGACCAGCTTTACGCCGTTGATACCGCCTTCGACCTCGTTGATGTAGCGCAGGTAGTCGATCATCCCGGCCCATACCGGAATGCCACTGGAGGCGTAAGCGCCAACCCGGTAGGTGGCCAACGGGAAGAACTGTTCGTTGCTGGCGGCCTGGGCCACCGGCTGCCAGGCCGAGGCAAGGCCCAGAGCAAGCCCCAGGGCAGCGGCGTGACGTTTGAAAGGTACGTGAGTGATGGTTTTTCGCATGGTCGATACTTTTAGGTGAAGGGTTGTGAACCTCCTCTCCCGTGGCCGGGTCAAGGTGCTGTCGATGGGTGTGGGATCGCTCAGAAGCGCAGCGGCCAGACGCGAATGCGTTCACGCAGGTTGCCCAGCAGGCGCACCAGACCCTCGGGCTCCTTGATCAGGAACCAGATGATCAGGCTGCCGAACAGGATTTTCTGCAGGTTCTGCAATTGCCCGGCATCGACATGGCCGTTGAACAGCCACTGCCCGGCATGGCTGAGCAAGATCGGCGTAAGGCTGATGAAGGCCGCGCCAATGAAGTTGCCGGCAATGCTGCCCATGCCGCCGATAATGATGATGAACAGGATCTGGAATGAGCGGTTGATGTCGAAGCTGCCGGCGCTGGCCGTGCCCAGGTAGGCAAAGGCCCACAACGCCCCGGCAATGCCCAGGTAGAACGCGCTGACGGCAAAGGCCAGGCGCTTGTAGCGCTCCACCTGGATGCCGATGACAGCGGCGGCGGTGTCCATGTCGCGGATCGCCATCCAGTTACGGCCCACCTGGCTACGCACCAGGTTGACCGCCACCCAGGTCAGTACCACCACGCAACTGAGGGTCAGCAGGTAGCGCCCTGCTGGCGTGGCCAGGTTATGCCCGAACAGTTCCAGGCGCGGTGCGCTGATGGTGCCGGACGAGGCGTAGTTGTAGAACCACGGGAACTTGGCGAACACCCACTCCAGGAAGAACTGCGCGGCCAGGGTGGTGACCATCAGGTAGAAACCCTTGATGCGCGAACTGGGCAGGCCGAACACCAGCCCTACCACCCCGGCGATCAGGCCGCCGCCCAGCAGCGCCAGCGGCAATGGCAGCCCCGGCACACGCAGCAGCAAGCCGTAGGTGGCAAAGGCCCCCACCGCCATGAAGCCCGCCGCCCCCACCGAGGTCTGCCCGGTGTAGCCGGTCAGCAGGTTCAGGCCAAGGCCGGCCAGCGACAGCACCAGGAACGGGATGAGAATCGCATTCAGCCAGTAGTCGCTGCCCAACCAGGGCAGCACGACAAAGGCCACCAGCAGCAACAGGGCCAGGCCCAACGGGCGGTGGCGTGCCACCAGGGTCAGCGGTGCATCGTCGAAGCGCGCTGTCAGGCGCGCGGCAGTCGTGGTCATGCGGTCATACCCGTTCGATGGCTCGGTCGCCGAACAGGCCGGCCGGGCGGATGTAAAGGAAGATCAGCGCCAGGAAGTAGGCGAACCAAGGGGTGATGCCACCGCCGATCAACGGCCCGATGTAGGCTTCGGCCAGGTTCTCTGCGGCACCCACGATCAGGCCGCCGACAATCGCCCCGCCAATCGAGGTGAACCCACCGATGATCAGTACCGGCAGCGCCTTGAGCACCACCAGCGACAATGAGAACTGCACACCTTGGCGTGCGCCCCACAGCAGCCCGGCCACCAGCCCGACCACGCCCGCCACGGCCCACACCACCTGCCAGATGCGGTTGAGGTTGATGCCCAGCGATAACGCCGCACGGGTATCGTCGGCCACCGCGCGCAAGGCCAGGCCGATACGGGTGCGGTTGAACAGCACGGCCAGCAGCGCTACCAGTGCAGCGGAAACACCAGCGGCCACCAGGTCGAACTGGCTGATCATGATGTCGCCGACGAACAGCGGCACGTCTTCGATGCCCAGGTCCAGCGCGCGCACCTGAGCCCCCATCAGCCCTTGGGCCAACCCTTCGATGATGAACGACAGGCCCAGCGTGGCCATGAACAAGGTGATCTGTGAGCGGTTGACCAGTGGCCGCAGCACCAGCCGTTCGATCAGCAGTGCGCCGATGATCATCACCACCACGGTAATGGCCAGCGCCACGGCAAACGGCAGGCCTTGCTGGTGCAGGCTGACGAAGGTCAGTGCAGCAAACAGCAGCATGGCGCCCTGGGCAAAGTTGAACACGCCGCTGGCCTTGTAAATCAGCACGAAGCCGATCGCCACCAGCGAATACATGGTGCCGGCGAGCAGGCCGCCGATCAGGGTTTCGAGGAAGAAGTTCATCAGTGTGCGGCCCCCAGGTACGCGGCGATTACATCGGGGTTGGCCTGCACGTCGGCGGGCGAGCCATCCCCCACCTTGCGCCCGTAATCCAGCACCACCACATGGCTGGACAGGCCCATCACCACTTGAATGTCGTGCTCGATCAGGATCACCGTGGTGCCAAGGTCACGATTGATATCGGCGATGAAGCGGCTCATTTCCTGCTTCTCTTCGGTGTTCATGCCGGCCATCGGTTCGTCGAGCAGCAAGAGCGTTGGATGGGCGATCAGCGCACGGCCCAGCTCCACGCGTTTCTGCAGGCCATAGGGCAGGCTGCCAACGGCCACCTCGCGCCAGGCCTGCAATTCCAGAAACTCCAGCACCTGCTCGGCGCGTTCGGCAAACGCCCGCGCCTCGCGGCGGGCACGCGGCAACCCCAGCGCCTGCTCCAGGAAGAAACTGCGCTGAAAACGCGACAGCCCGGTCAGCAGGTTGTCGAGCACGCTCATCTTCTTGAACAACGCGTTGTTCTGGAACGTGCGGCCAATGCCCAGCCGTGCGGCGGTCAGCGGGTGCGGGCGGCGCAGCGGCTGTTCGGCGAAAAACAGCTGGCCGGCATCAGCGCGATAGACGCCGTTGAGGATGTTCAGCAGCGAGCTTTTGCCCGCGCCATTGGGCCCGATGAGGGCGCAGATCTCCCCACGCCTTACACTGAATGACAGGTCTGATATCGCCTTGACGCCCTTGAACGACAGCGACACGTTGCGCACCTCCAGCAAGGCGCTCATGCCGCACGCTCCAGGTAATCACGCAGCCAGGCCGGCCGCGCCGTGCCCGAGGCAACAGGGGCGCTGGGCACATCGATGCGTTGCAGGCGCTGGAAGCCGAGCAATTGCCGCACGCGGGTTTTCAGCCAGCGCCGCAAGCCGCGTTGCGGATCTTGCTGCACCCAGTCGCACAGCCGCCGTTGCCAACTGCCAGCAGGCGGCAGCCGTGCCTCTATTTCATCGGCCAGTGCCTGCACCCGTTCAGCAGACAGCAGCAACGCCGTCGGGGCGATTTCGCGGCGATCGCGGCTGGCCGACTCGGCCGTTTCCGGAAACGCCAGGCCTTCACCCCGCTCCAGCCAGCGGTCGAGCAGGTGTGTCAGGCCTTCGCGCCATTCACTGCCTTCATCGACCCAGAGCACCTCGTCCCGGGTGACCTGTGCCCACCCCAAACGCTGCGCTGCAGGTGCAGCACCGACAAACAGCGCCGACAGCGGCTGAACCTGCCATTGGCCTGTGAGCACGGCGTCGGCTTGCGGCACAAACAACTGCAGCGGCCATTGGCCGTGCAACCCCGTTTGTAGCCATTGCGCCACTTGTTCGCGGCGCTGGACAAAGGCGAACCCCGGGTGGGCCAGGCGCAGCTGGCGTTGCAAGTCTTCGCCACGGCTGTTGGCGGGGATCAGCAGGGTATGGCCATTCAGGCGCCGTGCGGCCAACGCAAGCAACACCAGGCTGGGCTCGTAGGCACCGCTCAAGGCAAGCCGCGCGCCTGCCACAAAACCCTGCTGGCTCAAACCATCGGCCAGGCGTTCGACCTCTCGCTGTACGTCGATCCAGCGCCAGGCCTTCCACACGCCCAGGCGCCGATGGCGCAGGGCGACCCGGGTTGGGCGCTCCCGGGCCCAGCGCTGCAGGGCCTGCAAGTGGCTGTCGGCCACGGCATCAGCCTGCGGCGGGGTAAATTCATGCACATTCATCGCGTGGCTCCCTGTCGGCTCAGGCCGGCTCGGTAATGCTGGCCGGGGTGGGTTGGCGGCTCAGGTCGCGGTAACCGGCAGCCGGGTGCGTGGCCGGCAGCCGTGGGCCGTCACCGAACAGCTTCTCGCGCAGGGTGCCGGGGCGGTATTCGGTCTTGTAGGCCCCCCGTTGCTGCAGTTCGGGCACCAGCAGCTCGACCACATCGCGGAAGGTTTCGTGGGCCAGGGCATAGGTCAGGTTGAAGCCGTCGACATCGGTTTCTTCAACCCAGGCCTGCAACTCGTCCGCTACGGTCTGCGCACTGCCGACGATCAGGGGGCCAAAGCCGCCGATGCCGACCCAGTCGGCCAGCTCCTGCACGGTCCAGCGCTTGTTCGGGTCGGCGGTGGAAAACGCCTCGACAGCCGACTGGATGGCATTGGTGTGGATATGCTCCAGCACCTGGTCGGGCTGGTACTTGCTGAAGTCGATGCCGGTCCAGCCGGAAATCAGCGCCAGGGCGCCTTCATAGCTGGCGTAGCTTTTCAGCTCCTGCCATTTGGCCTGGGCCTTGGCATCGGTATCGTCGACGATCACTGTCTGCATGTTGAAGATCAGCACCTTGCGCGGGTCGCGCCCGGCTTCGCCGGCGCGGCGGCGAATATCGGCCACGGTCTTTTTCAGAATGACCTTGGACGGCGCGGCGACAAACACGCATTCGGCATGGCCAGCGGCGAAGTGCTTGCCACGGCTGGACGCTCCGGCCTGGTACAACACCGGTGTGCGCTGCGGCGACGGTTCGCACAGGTGGATGCCCGGGACCTGGAAGTGTTTGCCCTGATGGCGGATCTCGTGGACTTTGCGCGGGTCGGTGAACAGCCCGGTTTCGCGGTCGCGCACCACCGCACCGTCTTCCCAGCTGCCTTCGAACAGCTTGTACAGCACCTCCAGGTACTCGTCGGCGTAGTCGTAACGGGCGTCATGGTCACTCAGCGCCTTTTGCCCCAGGTTGCGCGCACCGCTGTCGAGGTAGGAGGTGACGATGTTCCAGCCGATGCGGCCCTTGGTCAGGTGGTCGAGGGTCGATAGCCGACGGGCGAACGGGTACGGGTGCTCGAAGGTAAGCGAGGCCGTCAGGCCGAAGCCGAGGTGCTCGGTGACCAGCGCCATGGGTGTGATCAGTGCTAGCGGGTCGTTCACCGGCACCTGGGCCGCCTGGCGGATGGCCGCGTCGCCATTGCCGCCCAGCACATCGTAGATGCCGATCACGTCGGCGATGAAGATGCCGTCGAACTTGCCGCGCTCCAGCAGCTTGGCCAGGTCGGTCCAGTAGTCCAGGTCCTTGTACTGCCAGGCACGGTCCTTGGGGTGGCGCCACAAGCCGGGCGACTGGTGGCCGACACAGTTCATTTCGAAGGCGTTCAAACGAATTTCACGTGGCATGGGGACTCCTGTTCGATAGGCTCGGCACCCTTGCAAGGTGCCCTTACTGCTCTATCAACACGATTCATGCCAACAAATTAGTCGTTAAAAATCAGTACTTTACAAAACAAAGCAACACGTCCAATGCCTGCGTGACGACACCAGTGTCGATCAACTGTCTACTGGCGAACAGCAGGTTTTGCGGGTTGGTTTTAGCCGGATGGCGCCTGACCCGTTAAGATGAACGACTCTTCAACCAGATGCAGACCACAATGCCCAACGACGCACCCATCGGCCCAGGCCGGCCAAAGGACCTGGCCAAGCGCGAAGCGATTCTCGAAGCGGCAAAGGCGCTGTTCCTTAGCCTTGGCTATGCCAACACCAGCATGGATGCGGTCGCTGCGGCGGCAGGTGTTTCAAAGCTCACCGTGTACAGCCACTTCACCGACAAGCAGACCTTGTTCTGCTCGGCGGTCATGGCCACCTGCCAGATCCAGCTGCCTGACCTGTTGTTCGAGTACCCCGAAGGTGTACCAATAGAAGAGGTACTGCTGACCATTGCCCGTGGTTTCCAGGCACTGATCAGCAGTGACGAAGCGGTCAAGCTCAGCCGCCTGATCATGGCTCAGGGCAGCCTGGACCCGAGTTTTGGCGAGTATTTCTACGAGGCCGGGCCCAAGCGTGTGCTGGCGGGGATGGAAGCGCTGCTGCGCGGGGCGAATGAACGTGGGCTGCTGCGCATTGACGACACGCTGCGGGCGGCGGAGCACTTCTTCTGCCTGGTGAAAGGCGCGCCGGATTATCGCTTGCTGCTGGGCTGTGCGGGGCCGCTGGAAGGCGAAGAGGCCGAGGCGCATGTGCGGGAGGTGGTGGGGGTGTTTGTGCGGGCGTTCAAACCCTGAAATTCGGGCGCCTGTGCCGGCCTTTTCGCGGCTAAAGCCGCGAAAAGGCCGGCACAGGCACAACAGAATCAGGCCTTCAGCGCCTTCTTCGGGTAAATGTCATACCGGCTCGACTTACCCTCCAGGCTATGGCTGGGCTTGGGCCCATCAATGATCGGCGCCTTGCGCGGCCGCTTCACCACCACCCGGTGGCTGGCCAGTGCCAGGGCGGCTTCGAGCAGGGCCGGGGCGTCCAGGTCATCCCCCACCAAGGGCCGAAACACGCGCATTTCCTTTTTCACCAAGGCGCTCTTGTCCCGGTGCGGGAACATCGGGTCGAGGTAGATCACCTGCGGCGCCTCCCCTTCCCAGCTGCGCATGCGCTCGATGGCGTTGCCGGTCAGCAAGCGCATGCGCCCGACAATCGGCCCAACTTCTTCATCCACACGGGCCCGCGCAAGGCCATCCTCCAGCAACGCGGCAATCAGCGGCTGGCGCTCGATCAGGGTCATCTGGCAGCCCAGGCTGGCCAGCACGAATGCGTCCTTGCCCAAGCCTGCCGTGGCATCCAGCACCTGCGGCCGCACGCCTTGGGCAATGCCCACGGCCTTGGCGATCATCTGCCCGTTGCCACCGCCAAACTGGCGCCGGTGCGCCGCCTGGCCTTCAACGAAGTCCACCCGCACCGGCCCCGGTGCCTGCGGGCCCAGTTGCTGAATCTGCAAACCCTCGGCGCCCACCTGCACGGCGAAGCCGGCGCTATCGTCCTGTAGCGGCAGGCTTAGACGCTCGGCCCACGCCTTGGCCTGTTCCGCATACTCAGTCGACATCGCTTCGACCCTGATACCCGTGCCTTGCTCTTCCATCGTCCACACCTAAAAAGTCAAACCAAGCCTTAATGAATCGGCAGCCACGGCCGATACAGGCAATATCCCGCTATTCTGCCAGAGCACAACGCGCGCGACTGCCATGTCAGATACTCTTCCCATCGGCTTGACCTACTTGTCGCCTGTCGGCAACTACAGTCAGCACAACACCCAGGCACTCGGGGGCGTCAGCCACCTGTGGCAGGACTTTTTTGCCCGGGCCATGGCCGAGCAGCAGGAAGAGCCCGTAGACAGCGTCAGCCAGTCGTTCGTGCAGTATGACCAGGACAGCGGCGAACCCATCGGCGGCGCCCGCGCACTGGCGCTGATCGACGCCCAGCGCGCCTGCCCGGTGCAAGACACCGAGGTGGCCCCGCCCGAACCGCTGTTCCTGCCCAAGGCAGAGCTTGAAGCCAAGCTGCTGCCCCCTGCTCCCGAGCCGTTCAGTGCCCTGGAACTGATCGAGCAGCAGCGTCAGCTCGATATCAGCAACAGCTGGATGCGCCCGGTGGTGATGAGCCAAGGCCAGCCGATTGCCGAACCCGGCCCAGGCCCTACCCCGCGCGCATTGTTCCTGCCCATCGCCGAATTCGAAACCGACCTGCTGGACCCGGCGCCCGAACCGTTTGATGACACAACCCTGGCCAAGCAGCAGAACGACCTGGAGTTCGATATCCACTGGGCACGCCCGGTGGTGCTGAACAACGTGCGCGTTCACGCCTGAGGCTAACGGCAGACCTGCCAGCGCCCCATGTCCAGATGAAAGTGGTTGTGGTGCGCGGCGTTGTAGCCCGGCCCCAGTACCGTGCTGAAGCTCTCGCAGGCCGCCTGCTGCACTTGCCGCAAGAATTCCGCCTTCTGCCCACCGGCCTGCCAGTCACGGGCCAGCACAATGCGCTGGCCGTCCTGCAGGCGAAAGCCACTGATATCCAGTGCATTGGCTGTGGCGTGCTGGCTCAGGCGGCCCTGCTTGCGGTGGTAGACGTTGCGGCAGGCAAAACTGCCCAAGTGATCCACCTGAGCCACCGACTGGCCCAACACCCGCTGTGCCACAGGCTGCAGACCATGGTTTTCAAACAGCGCATAGGCCACCGCCAGCGGGCAACTGGCCAGAAAGCTGCTGCTGAGCCGCGCTTGGCCGCCCTCGATGCGCCATACGTTTTGCAGCGGGCAGTTGGCGGAAGTCGGGCTGTCGGCTTGCGCCCGGTAACGCAGCTGGCTGGTTTCCAGCGCCTGTCGGCACAGCGCCGGGTCATCGCGCAGGCGTGCGAGCTTGGAAGGGGTCAGGACATTGGGCGGCTGGCGTACGTCCAGCGGCGCCCAAGGATTCCAGGCGGCGGGCAGACGCCAACCGGAGTACCAGGCCAGGCCGGCCAGCAGCAGCACGCCGGCCAACAGCGCCAGCACGGCCTTCATCAACGGCGGAACAGGTCGTTCAGCTGAGCGAATGGCAGTGCCTGCTCCCCATAGCCGAATGTACCCTCATCGCGGATTTCCAGCGCAGCCCGGTGGAACGCCCCCAAGGCGGCGCGAGCCAGCGACGAGCCGACACTGATGCGGCGCACACCCAGGTCCTGCAACTGGTTCACGCTCAGCGGCACGCCTGCCATGCCCATCAACACATTCACCGGGCGCGGCGCCAGGGCCTGCACCACCGCGCGAATTTCCTCGGCGGTACGCAGGCCCGGGGCGTAAAGCACATCGGCGCCGGCTTCGGCGTAGGCCTGCAAAC
>NZ_BCBJ01000008.1:0-30113 GCF_001320605.1 Pseudomonas sp. NBRC 111133
TGTCGTCCAGGTCCATCCGCCCGTGCAGCAGGTTTTCTGCCCGGGCGCACAGGGTGAACGGGAACGGCAGGCTACGGGCAGCCTGCACCGCGGCGTGAACGCGCTCCACCGCCAGGCCAAAGTCATAGATGGGCGTTTCGCTACGGCCACTGGCATCCTCGATGGAGCCGCCCACCAAGCCCGCTTCAGCGGCACGCAAGATGGTATTGGCGCAATCCTCGGGCAGGTCGCCAAAGCCGTTTTCCAGGTCGGCAGCCACTGGCAAGGGGGTCGCATCGACAATCTCCCCGGCATTGTCCAGGGTGTCCTCCAGGTTCAAGGCACCTTCGGCATCCGGGCGGCCCAGGCTGAAGGCCAGGCCGGCACTGGTCGTGGCCAGCGCCTCGAAGCCCAGGCTGGCCAGCAACCTGGCGGAGCCGGCATCCCACGGGTTGGGGATGACGAACGCGCCATTACGTTCATGCAGTGCCTTGAAGGCTTCGGCTCGCAGGGTTTGCACATCCATGAATCAACCTCCGGCAGTCAGGGAAAGGTCAGAGTAGCCCCAATTGTTCGACCTCGGGCGCGCGCGGCAATTCAGGCAAAGAAGCGAGGCCCGGCAGGCGTGCCATCAGGCGTTGATGGAACCGCTGGGCCAGGGCTGCGGCCAGACGATTGTCCGAAGTGTGAAGGAAGATGTAAGGGCTGCGGCCCTCTTCGATCCAGGCGGCGACCTTTTCTACCCAAGGGGTAAGGAAGGCCTCGTTAGCCTCCAGCTCCGGGTGACCGATAAAGCGTACTTGCGGGTGCTGGCTGAAGGCTGCGGGGCGTGGTGGCACCTTGGGCTTCTTGGACTGCGCGTGCAAAACGGCCGTGTCACGCGAGGTGCAACTGAACAGCGCACGCGGGTCAAGGCAGATGCGCTCCACGCCGCGCTCGTGCAACAGGCGGTTGAGCAGGCGCTCGTCCTCACCCTTGGCGAAGAAGGCCTGGTTGCGAACTTCCACGGCCACCGGCGTACCGATTTCATCAAGGAAATGGCACAACTCGCCTAACCGTGATGGGCCGAACTGGGCCGGAAGCTGTAACCAGTATGGCGATACCCGCTGACCCAGCGGGGCCATCAGCCGGGTGAAATCGAAGGCAGCCTCAAGCTGGTCACGCAGATCGCCCTCGTGGCTGATGTCCCGCGGAAACTTGGCAGTGAAACGGAAGTGCTCGGGCATCACCTGCGCCCAGCGGGCAAGGGTGCCTGGGGCGGGGCGTGCGTAGAAGGTAGTATTGCCCTCGACAGCGTTGAACACCTGGCTGTAGAGGCCAAGCATCTCATTGCTGTTGACGTCGGCGGGGTACAGGTAGTCCCGCCAGGCGTTTTCACTCCACGACGGGCAACCGAGAAAGTAAGGCAGTGGTGATGGACTCATCCATCAAATGTACAGGTCGAGCCCCAGTACTTCCATGTCCCAGTCGGTAAAACCTGCAGTGCTCAAGTAGCTGGCCAGTGCGGTAGCCGTGCGGCGGTCTCTGGCGCGGGGAAAGATCATGTCCTGCTGGCGGGCCGGCAGGCCACCGCTGCGACGGCGGGCGGTGGCTTCCACGGGTGCATCCTGGCTGTCTTCGATCACTTCTGCGTCGTCGATGGCCTCGTCACGCACCGCTGCCTTGCGCGGTGTGCGCTTGATCAGGTAGGACTGCGATGAGAAACCGTCGATACGCATGGCATGAATACTCAGGACCAATGATGGCAATCTAACAGCATCAGAGTTCCGTCGCTAATGCTTAAGTGATAACTGGACCACAGATCGCGCAGAAGGTTTTGCTTTCACCGGCAGTAACCGACGAACAGCATTCACTGCTTCTTCGGCGTAGCTACATTATCGCGCAGGTATACCGGTTGCGCTTGGTCGGCGTCGATTGCCTCGCCACGGGCCCAGGCAAAGCTTGCCAGGCTGAGGATGTCCAGTGCATTGGGCAAGGCACTGGCATTGCTGGCTGCAACTTGCACGGCCAGGCGCTCGGCATAGCCCCAACCGGTGCCGGCGCCAAACCACTCACCAGCGCTGTCGGCTGGAAGCGCCACGTGCTCGGGCGGCAGCACCGCCTCATGCCCGACCAGGCGCATTTCGCCCGCTGTGGCCTGGTAGCACCCCCAATACACTTCATCCATGCGCGCATCGATGGCGGCTGCCACCTGCTGCACGCCCTGCTCGCGCAATGCGCCCTGGGCCAGCGCGGCCAGGTTGGAAACCGGCAGCACCGGGCGCTCCAGGGCGAAGGCCAGGCCCTGTACCACGCCAATGGCAATACGCACGCCGGTGAAGGCGCCCGGGCCGCGGCCAAAGGCTATGGCGTCCAGTTGATTCAGCGCAACGCCCGACTCGGCCAGCAGCTGCTTGATCATCGGCAGCAGCTTCTGCGCGTGCTGACGTGGGATCACCTCGTAATGGCTGGTTACCTTGCCGTCATGCAGCAGCGCGACGGAACAGGCTTCGGTGGCGGTATCCAGGGCCAGCAGGGTGGTCATCGAACAGGTATCCAGGAGCAGGGAAAAGAGCGGCAGTATAAACGACAACGGCCCGCTAGCGGGCCGTTGTCGATGGGCGTCAGGCGCTGGATCAGCTCAGGGCTGCCAGGACCTTGGCGGTGATGGCTTCAACCGAGCCGACACCTTCGATGTGGCTGTACTTCGGCTTGCCGGCGTTGGCGGCCGACAGCTTCTGATAGAAGTCCACCAGCGGCTTGGTCTGGCTGTGGTAGACCGACAGGCGATGGCGAACGGTTTCTTCCTTGTCGTCGTCGCGCTGGATCAGGTCTTCGCCAGTCTCGTCGTCCTTGCCTTCCACTTTCGGCGGGTTGTACTGAATGTGGTAGGTGCGGCCCGAGGCCAGGTGCACGCGACGGCCCGCCATGCGGCCAACGATTTCTTCGTCGTCCACGGCAATTTCGACCACGGCGTCGATGTCGACACCGGCAGCGACCATGGCTTCGGCTTGCGGGATGGTGCGTGGGAAGCCGTCGAACAGGCAGCCGTTGGCGCAATCTGGCTGAGCGATGCGCTCCTTGACCAGGCTGATGATCAGCTCGTCGGAGACCAGCTGGCCGGCATCCATGACTTTCTTCAGCTCCAGGCCCAGCGGGGTGCCGGCCTTGACAGCGGCACGCAGCATGTCACCGGTGGAGATCTGTGGAATACCGAACTTTTCGGTGATGAACTTTGCCTGAGTACCTTTACCGGCCCCGGGAGCTCCCAGCAGAATTACGCGCATCTTGTGCTCCTCAAATTTTTTTATGAAATTCAATGGATTCGGCAACCAGGGCCAAGTCCGGAAAATCGGGTATGACCCAAAATCGGTCAGAAGGCTGCTCAAGATACACAGCGCCCGGCAGCCAGACAAGCGTCCCAAAGTTGCAGGAATGCGCCACTTGCGGCTGACCTGGCAGGTGGTTGCGCCCGGCGCAACCACCCTCCCCTTACCCATGCAGGCTCTGCACGGCACACATACTCGGCAGCCTGCACGTGCCCTCAGCCGGTGTTGCGCAGCCCGGCGGCAATGCCCGCCACGGTCACCAGCAAGGCCTGCTCCAACGGGCTGTCCAGAGCGGCTTCGCGGCTGCGCGAGCGGGCCAGCAACTCGGCCTGCAGGCGGTGCAGCGGGTCCAGGTAGGTGTTGCGCAGGCTGATGAATTCCAGCGTTTCGGGGCTGTGCGCCAGTAGCACCGGCTGCCCGGTCAGGCCCAGTACCACCTCGCAGGACTGCGACAATAGGTCGCGCAGGTGTGCACCTAAAGGAAGCAAGTGCGGTTGCACTAGACGTTCGTCGTAGGCCTCGGCAATTTGCGCATCAGCCTTGGCCAGCACCATCTCCAGCATGTCGATACGGGTGCGGAAGAACGGCCACTGTTCGCGCATCTGCGCCAGCAGCTCGCCCTGGCCACGGGCCAATGCGTTGCTCAGCGCGGTTTCCCAGCCCAACCAGGCTGGCAGCATCAGGCGCGTCTGGGTCCAGCCGAAAATCCACGGGATGGCCCGCAGGCTTTCGATGCCTCCAGCGCGGCGCTTGGCTGGGCGACTGCCCAGTGGCAGGCGCCCCAACTCTTGCTCTGGCGTCGACTGGCGGAAGTATTCGACAAAGTCGGGGTTGTCCCGCACCACGCTGCGGTAGGCCTTCACGCCATCGGCAGCCAGCTGGTCCATCACCTCGCGCCACGCGGGCTGCGGAGGCGGTGGTGGCAACAGCGTAGCTTCGAGCACGGCAGCCAGGTACAGGTTGAGGTTTTGCTCGGCAATGCCCGGCAAGCCGAACTTGAAGCGGATCATCTCGCCCTGCTCGGTGGTGCGGAAACGTCCCGCCACCGACCCCGGCGGTTGCGACAGGATCGCCGCGTGGGCGGGGCCACCGCCGCGCCCTACCGTGCCGCCACGGCCGTGGAACAGCAGCAGTTCAACCTGATGTTCGGCACAAATGCGCACCAGGTTTTCCTGGGCCCGGTACTGCGCCCAGGCCGCCGCCGTAGTGCCGGCGTCCTTGGCCGAGTCGGAGTAGCCAATCATCACTTCCTGCGGGCCGCGCAGCCCGGCGCGGTAGCCTGGTAGGCCGAGCAGTCGCTGCATCACGGGGCCAGCGTTGTCCAGATCGGCCAGGGTTTCGAACAGCGGTACCACGCGCATGGGGCGGGTAAGGCCGGCTTCCTTCAGTAGCAGTTGCACCGCCAGCACATCCGAAGCGGCACCGGCCATGGAAATGACGTAGGAGCCCAGGGAGGCAGCCGGTGCGGCGGCGACTTCGCGACAGGTGGCCAGCACTTCGGCGGTATCCGCTTGCGGCTTGAAATGCGCAGGTAGCAGGGGCCGACGGTTCTTCAGCTCGGCCTGGAGGAATTCGATGCGCTGCTCTTCATCCCAGTCGGCATAGCGCCCCAGGCCCAGGTAGTCGGTGATCTCGGTCAGTGCGTCGCGGTGGCGAGCGGCGTCCTGGCGCACATCCAGGCGACCCAGGAACAGGCCAAAGGTCACGGCGCGGCGCAGGCAGTCCAGCAGCGGGCCTTCGGCGATCACGCCCATGCCGCATTCGTGCAGCGACTGGTAGCACAGCTCCAGCGGTGCGATCAGGTCGCGGTTATCCACCAGCACGTCGGCGCTGGCCGGTTGGCTGCTGGTCAATGCCGAATGCGCCCAGGCACGCGTGGCCCGTAGCCGGTCGCGCAACTGCTTGAGCACGGCGCGGTAGGGCTCGACACTGTCGCCAACCCGTTCGCGCAGCGCCTCGTTGGCCTGCTGCATGGACAGCTCCGCAGCCAGTGCATCGATGTCACGCAGGAACAGGTCGGCGGCCATCCAGCGGGCCAGCAGCAACACTTCGCGGGTGACGGCGGCAGTCACGTTGGGGTTGCCGTCACGGTCACCGCCCATCCACGAGGCAAAGCGGATTGGCGCGGCTTCAAGCGGCAGACGCAGGCCGGTGGCCTCCAGCAGCGCTTTATCGACCTTGCGCAGGTGACTGGGGATGGCGTGCCAGAGCGAATGCTCGATCACGGCAAAGCCCCACTTGGCTTCGTCTACCGGCGTGGGGCGGGTGCGGCGGATTTCTTCGGTGTGCCAGGCCTCGGCAATCAGCCGGCGCAGGCGTTCGCGTACCTGCTGGCGTTCGGCCGGAGTCAGGTCGCGGTGGTCCTGGGCAGCCAGCTGGCCGGCGATGGCGTCGTACTTCTGAATCAGGGTGCGGCGGGCCACTTCGGTGGGGTGTGCGGTCAGTACCAGCTGGATGTCGAGCTTGGCCAGTTGCCGGGCCAGGGCATCGTTGCCAAGCCCGGCCTGCTTCAGGCGCGCCAGCAACTCGGGCAGCACACGGGCCTCGAAGGGTTCGGGCTGGTCGGCATCTCGACGGCGGATCAACTGGTACTGCTCGGCCATGTTGGCCAGGTTGAGGAACTGGTTGAACGCCCTGGCCACGGGCAGCAGGTCTTCTTCGGCCAGGTCAGCCAGGGTCGAGCTCAGTTGCTCGCCGGGGCCACGCCGGTCGGCCTTGGCACTGTGGCGGATGTCCTCGATCTTCTGCAGGAACGCATCGCCATGCTGCTGGCGAATGGTTTCGCCCAGCAGCTCACCCAACACATGGACATCTTCACGCAAACGCACATCGATATCGGTCATTGGCCCTCTCTTTGGCGCGGCTCTGGCGCACTCCTGTACACAGCTCTCCCGAAGAGTGCCCCCAGGCTGGCGGCAATGGCAAGCCGTGATCGGCCAAAGCAAACTAAAGTGAAGGCATAGCACTCCCATGCCATGCAGCCTTAGCAGGCGTAACCAGAGGTCATCATGAAAATCCGTGAACTCGCCCAGCACTGGGAACAGAATGCCGCCGGCCCCCTCAGCCGCACGGGCCATGTCCTGCACCTTGACCTGGAGTCAGAGGCGCGTCTGGCCGCGCTGATCGACATGTACCCCAAACGCACCGCCGAGGAATTGCTCGGCGAACTGGTAGCCGCCGCCCTTGAAGAGGTGGAGGCCAGCTTCCCCTATGTGCAGGGCCGTCAAGTCATCGCCACCGATGAAGAAGGCGACCCGATGTACGAAGATGTGGGGCCTACCCCACGCTTTCTGTCACTCTCGCGCCAGCACCTGCACAGCCTGAGCAACACCGCAGGCGACAGCGACAAATAACCCCCGCGCCACCGTTCCGGGCCTGCTGGAGGCCCGGAATACCGCTTTCGCCCGCGAAAGTTCAAGAAAATGCTCGCTGACCAATCAGTCAGAAATAATTGCTCGTGCGGATCACTTTTTTCTGAACCATTCGAAAAACGATCGAGTCGGAGCTAATAGCCATCACGCTAAAACCCTGCACACCTGCCCTTGTGCACCGTTCAGCTGAAGCGCACGGATTTGTCAGGGAATGAGCGATGGACTGCTACGGACATCGTCGTAATCAGGAGTGATCCAATGGAGCTGACCACCATGAAAACCCGCACTAGCAAACTGTCATCCACTCACGTACGCGGGTTCAAGCTGGCCGCGCTGGCCCTGGGCAGTAGCCTGGTCCTGGCCGGCTGTGCAGGCAACCCGCCTACCGAGCAGTATGCCGTTACCCAGTCCGCCGTGAACGCTGCCGTCAGCGCTGGCGGTACCGAGTTCGCCGCCGTGGAGATGAAAGCGGCCCAGGACAAGTTCAAGCAGGCCGAGATCGCCATGCACGACAAAAAGTATGACGAAGCCAAAATGCTGGCCCAGCAAGCCGAGTGGGACGCACGCCTCGCCGAACGCAAGGCCCAGGCGGCCAAGGCCCAGAAGGCCGTGCAGGACGCCCGCCAGGGTGTCCAGGACGTACGTGAGGAAGGCCTGCGCAGCGCTCAGTGAGCCCTGCCCCGCCAACCTTAGCCTTCGCACACGATCAAAGGATGAACACTATGCGCAATTACGTCATGATTCCCGCCCTGCTGGCCCTGAGCGTCGGTCTTGCTGCCTGCTCGCACGACCCTAACGCCAACCTGGAGGCGGCCCGCACCAACTTCTCCTCGCTACAGAGCGACCCGCAATCGAGCAAGGTGGCGGCGCTGGAGACCAAGGACGCCCAGGACTGGCTGAACAAGGCTGACAAGGCCTACATGGACCGCGAAGACCAGAAGAAGGTCGACCAGCTCGCCTACCTGACCAACCAGCGTGTCGAGGTGGCCAAGCAGACCATCGCCCTGCGTACCGCCGAAGGCGAGCTGAAAAACGCCGCCGCACAACGCGCCCAGGCCAAGCTGGACGCCCGCGACGCACAGATCGCCAAGCTGCAGGACAGCCTCAACGCCAAGCAGACCGACCGCGGTACGCTGGTCACCTTCGGTGACGTGCTGTTCGACTTCAACAAGGCCGAACTCAAGAGCAACGCCTACCCGAACATCACCAAGCTGGCCCAGTTCCTTCAGGAAAACCCTGAGCGCAAGGTGATTGTCGAGGGCTACACCGACAGCGTCGGCTCGGCCAGCTACAACCAGAGCCTGTCCGAACGCCGCGCGGGTTCCGTGCGCATGGCGCTGGTGCGTGCCGGCGTAGACCCTGCGCGCATCGTCGCCCAGGGTTACGGTAAGGAGTACCCGGTAGCGGACAACGGCAGCAATTCGGGCCGGGCGCAGAACCGCCGGGTGGAGGTGACCATCTCCAATGACAACCAGCCGGTGGCACCGCGTACGGTGAGCCAGGTTCAGCAGTAACGCAGGCTAACCCCGACCCCGCCCTCTAGGCGGGGTTTTTGTTTGTCCGCCGGTAATGTTCTGGCGCCAGCGAGATCGAGCGCCACGCGGGCGGCGCTCGATCTCACAGGCGCAAAAAATGCTGCGCCGAACACTCACTTCACCTGCTGCGGGGTGTCCTCGCCCATGCAGCGCACCGCACGCTTGCGGTTGTCCACCAGCACGCCGGTCAGGCCTTTCTGCTGGGTGTCGAACAGCACCAGCACACCATCGACGCACTGGGCCACTTGCGGCGCCGGGTCCAGCGAAACCTTGTAGTCCTCGCCCGGAATGGTCTTGAGCATGGTGAAGTCCTGCAACAACAGGGCATCCTCGGGTTTGGCGAAATGCAGGTAACCGTAGTACCACAAGGCCCCCACCGTCACGATGATACTGCCGACGCCGGTCAGGATCAGCGGGATGGCGTTGCGTTCTTCACTCATTGCTTGTTCTTCTCGTCAGGGTAATTGGGCACTTCGGCCAGGCGCCGAAGGCCGTTGAAATGGCTGGGGTCGTCAAGGAAACGCAGCATCACCTGGCGCCAGGTAGGGTCGGCGAAGGTCTGCACATGGCCGCCTCGGGTCAGTTGCAGGACTCGTGGTGGCGGCGCGTGCTGGTACAGGCGGATGCCGTTGTCCATCGGCACCAGGTTGTCGTCGATGCTGTGGAAGAATAGCTTGGGCGGGCTGCTCAACTGCTCGATCGAACGGATCGCACTGTCGCCGTCCGGCACCAGCCACGACAGCGGCACCTGCAACGGCCAGGTCATCCATGACGTGCTGAGGGCATAGCGCCCCACCCCACGGTAACTGGCCGGTACGCCATCGAACACCAAGGCGCTGAAGCGCTGGCGCTGCTCGGGATGGGCCGCCAGGTAGTGGATTGCCATGGCACCGCCAAGGCTTTGCCCCAGCAGCACCAACGGCTTGCCCTTGACCTCGGGTGCCTGGTCCAGCCAGGCCATGGCCGCCGCGATGTCTTCATACACCTCTGGCAGGGACGGTGTGCCCTGCGACAGGCCATAGCCGCGGTAATCGATCATCAGCACCTGGTAGCCCTGCTCCGGCAGCCAATAGCTACCCCCCAGGTGCCCAGGCAGGTTGCCGCCGTTGCCGTGCAAATGCAGTACCGTGCCCTTCACCTCGACACCCGCCTTGGCCGGCAACCACCAGCCGTGCAGGCGCAGGCCGTCCGACGTGGCAAGGGTGACATCGCGGTAGTCGAGTTTGGCCCGTTCGGGGGTGAATGCCTGGCCACGCTCGGGATAGAACAGCAGGCTGCTGCAGCCGCCAAGGCCCAGCAGGACCAGGCCAAGCGCCAGCAGGCGGCAGCACTCAGAGAATGTTCGCGTAGTCGGCTTCAATACGGTCCAGGCTCAGGTGGTTGAGGAAGTTGGAGAAGCACATCCAGGCCGACAGTGCGTTAAGGTCGCGGAACTGTTCGGGCAGGTACTTGGGGGGCTCGACCAGCCCCTCCTCCACCAACTGGCGCAAGGTGCGCATGTCTTCCAGCGTGGTCTTGCCACAGAACAGCAACGGGATCTGTTCGAGCTTGCCCTTCTTCACGGCCAACTGAATGTAGTTGTAAACCATGATGAAGCCTTTGAGGTAGGACAAGTCCTTGGTGAATGGCAGGCCATTGGGCACCGAGCCGCGGAACACCCGGCTGGCGTTGCTGTAGCTCTGCGACATCTCGAAGCCTTGCTCGCGGAAGAAATTGAACACCTGGAGAAAATCGGCGCCCTCCTCGACCATGTGGATGGCGCGGGTGCGATTGGTGAGCTTGCGCAGGCGGCTGGGGTAGGAAGCAAAGGCGATGACCTCCATGAGAATCGCCAGGCCTTCCTGGGTTACCGTCGACGAGGGCGGGCCCTTGGCCAGGAAGGTGCAGATCGGCTGGTTCAGGCCGTTGAGCGTGGTGCCCACATGGACCAGCCCTTCGTGCACTTCCAGGGCACGCACATCGCGGCTGTTGAACATGGCATCGGCGCGCACCTTGATGTAGTCGGCGCCAGCGGCGGCATCGGCCACGATCCCGTCAGATTCGAATACCCGAATGGTTTCCTCGGCTTCACCGAACACCTTGTTCAGCCGGCGCTGGAGGATATCCACGGCCTCCTTGGCGGTGAGGTTTTTCGGTTCGTCCTTGAGATCGCCACGGCCATCGATGTTGTTCAGGTAATCCGAGAGCATCAGGCCGAGGTCGGCCAAGGTCGGGTCACCGGCGTGGAAGGCATCGGAGGCGGCGCCGTACAGTTCCTGAGAGATGAGGCCGAAGTCCTCGGTGCCACGCGCTTCGAGCATGCGCACCACCATGCGGTATTCGCGGCACATGCGCTTCATGATCTGCCCGACCGGGTTGAACTGGCCAAGCTGGCGAATGATGTCGCGCTCGATGGCCTGGAACTCGGCCTTGACCGCCCCAGAGTCGAACGCCAGCGGGCGCGACTGGTAATAAGCGCGGTCGACGGCCGGCGGCTCCTTGCCCTTGGCCTTGAGGAAGCCCTGGCGAATGTTGTCGTCCCACTTCACCGCGTCCAATACCCGGATCGGGGTCTGGGCCGCAACGATGCGGTCGGACAAAGCGCGGATGGTTTGCTGGTATTCGTCCACCGGGGACTCCTTTCTAGTACACGAAACCTGCACCGGCCTCTTCGCGGGCAAGCCCGCGAAGAGGCCGACGCGGTCATTTGCCAGTACGCTGGAACCGCGCCACTTCAACGAACAGGTCGGAGTTGGCCGGGTCGTCCAGGTACGCCAGCACCCGCGCAGCCGGGCTGTCGATCAGCACGCCGTCGCCGTTGTCTTCCGGCACCTCGGTGCCACGCCCGGTCAGTTCCTTCTTGTCCACCGCCTGCTGCACCTGCTCGACGTCCAGGTTGTACACCACCAGTTCCTTGCCATCGACGATATCGAAACCGCCAATCAGGAAGTTGCCACCCAAGCGCTTGGGCACGCCGGCCGACAGGTACCAGCGGTTGCCGTGGCGGGAAACGGTGAATACATATTCCTCGGGCTTCTTGCCCTTGGCCGTGGCAACGGCCTTGTAGGCATCTGCACCGCTGCGGCTGATGGTCAGCTTCAGCGGCTCGCCCCAGGCGTCCTTGCTGCTCCACTTGCCCAACAGGGCCTTGGGCGCCGTCTGGTTACTCGGCAACGGCTCATGGAAGGTCACCAGACAACCGCCCAGCAGCAGGAATGACAAAGTCAACAGCACCACACGCCAGGCTTTCATCAGGTTCTCCTTGAAAAGTCGGTCTCGGCTCAGGCCGACGCCAGCACCAGCTGCAGGTATCGGGTAAGCATAGCGAGCATCTGCCCATCGGCTTGCGCATTCGCATCCTTGAGCAGGCCCTGATATTCCATCTGCTCGATAATCGCCGTCAACATTTGGGCGTCCTGTTCCGGTTGCCGCGAACCCACCACCTGCAGCAATTGCCGAGTACCGTGCAACAGGATCTGCTCATGGGCACGTACCAGCTCGGCCAGCCGTGGGCACAGCAATGCCTCCTGACGGAAGGCCTGTTCGGCCATCAGGAAGTCGCGCCGGGTCAACAGTTGCCGCTGTACATAGTCGGCCGTCATGCGGGCTACATCGTCAGCCAGCCGCGCCCGTGCCTGCGGGGTGCCGTCACCCTGGGCCAGCAACTGGCGCAACACGACCTCGGTATTGGCCCACAGCTTGGCCATGTAGGCCGCGCTGCGCTCGACGTACTGGGCGAAGGTGTCGGTGAGCAGGTCCTCGATGTCCTTGAAGTAGTAGGTGGTGGCCGACAGCGGCACAGCGGCCTCGGAGGCCACGGCACGGTGGCGCACCCCGCGCACGCCATCGCGCACGACGATGCGCATGGCGGCGTCAAGGATCAGCTGGCGGCGCTGTTCGCTGCCTTGGCGGGCAGTCTTGCGGCCTTGGTATTGCACGCTTTCGGCGACGGCGGTGGCGATGCCGGCGGCGCCCTGGTCAGGCATGGCGGGTGTCACGGGGATACCTCATGGGCAGTGTTTCGTCAGTGCCGGCCTCTTCGCGGCTAAAGCCGCTCCTACAAGGACCGCACAGCATTCACGCCTTGCGCAACCGTTGTAGGAGCGGCTTTAGCCGCGAAGAGGCCAGTACAGACAACATAAAGCTTCAGGCAAGAAAAAGCCGCCTCGAAAGGCGGCTCGTTCACAACACTCAGGCCTGCGGACGCATGTGCGGGAACAGGATCACGTCGCGGATCGACGGCGAGTTGGTCAGCAGCATCACCAGACGGTCAATGCCGATGCCTTCACCGGCGGTCGGCGGCATGCCGTACTCCAGGGCGCGCACGAAGTCGGCGTCGTAGTGCATGGCTTCGTCGTCACCGGCGTCCTTCTCGGCCACCTGGGCCAGGAAGCGCTCGGCCTGGTCTTCGGCATCGTTGAGCTCGGAGTAGGCGTTGGCGATTTCGCGGCCACCGATGAACAGCTCGAAGCGGTCGGTAACTGCCGGGTTGTCGTCGTTACGGCGGGCCAGCGGCGACACTTCGAACGGGTACTCGGTAATGAAGTGCGGCTGCTCCAGCTTGTGCTCGACCAGCTCTTCGAAAATCATCACCTGCAGCTTGCCCAGGCCTTCGTGGCCCAGCACCTTGGCACCGGCCTTCCTGGCGATGTCGCGGGCGCGGTCGACGTCCTGCAGGTCGGCAGCGGTCAGCTCCGGGTTGTACTTGAGGATCGAGTCGAACACCGACAGGCGGGCGAACGGTTCGCCGAAGTGGAACACCTTGTCGCCGTACGGCACGTCGGTGCTGCCTAGTACCAGCAGCGCCAGTTCGCGGAACAGTTCCTCGGTGAGGTCCATGTTGTCGCGGTAGTCGGCGTAGGCCTGGTAGAACTCAAGCATGGTGAATTCTGGGTTGTGACGGGTCGAAACGCCTTCGTTACGGAAGTTGCGGTTGATCTCGAACACCTTCTCGAAGCCACCCACGACCAGGCGCTTGAGGTACAGCTCCGGCGCGATACGCAGGAACATGGCCATGTCCAGGGCGTTGTGGTGGGTTTCGAACGGCTTGGCCGCGGCACCACCCGGGATGGTCTGCAGCATCGGGGTTTCCACTTCGAGGAAGTCACGCTCGATGAGGAACTTGCGGATGTGCGAGATCACCTGCGAACGCACACGGAAGGTGTGGCGGGTTTCTTCGTTGACCATCAGGTCGACGTAACGCTGGCGGTAGCGCTGTTCGGTGTCGGTGAGGCCGTGGTGCTTGTCGGGCAGTGGGCGCAGCGACTTGGTCAGCAGGCGCACGTTGGTCATTTCGACGTACAGGTCGCCCTTGCCGGAGCGGGCCAGGGTGCCTTCGGCGCTGATGATGTCGCCCAGGTCCCAGGTTTTGACGGCGGCCAGGGTTTCTTCTGGCAGGGTTTTGCGGTTGACGTAGACCTGGATACGACCGGTCATGTCCTGGATCACCATGAACGAGCCACGGTTGAGCATGATACGGCCGGCTACCTTGACCGGGATCGCGGCTGCTTCCAGCTCTTCCTTGGTCTTGTCCGCGTACTGCTTCTGCAGGTCGTTGCAGTAGCTGTCGCGACGGAAGTCGTTGGGGAAGGCGTTGCCCTTGGCACGCTCGGCGGCAAGTTTTTCCTTGCGCAGGGCGATCAGGGCGTTTTCTTCCTGTTGCAGGTCTTGCGATTCGGTCTTGAGGTCGCTCATGTCGTCATTCTTTCCATCAGGTATTCGTTGCCCTTTTCGGGCAGGGCACGCGATACCGGCGGGTAGCCAGGTATCGCGGCAGTGGTGTGCGGCTTACAGCCCTTGCTTGAGGCTCGCTTCCAGGTACTGGTCGAGGTCGCCGTCCAGCACCTTCTGGCAATCGCTGCGCTCGACGCCGGTACGCAAGTCCTTGATGCGCGAGTCATCCAGCACGTACGAGCGGATCTGGTGGCCCCAGCCGATGTCCGACTTGCTGTCTTCCAGCGCCTGCGAGGCGGCGTTGCGCTTCTGCATTTCCAGCTCGTACAACTTGGCCCGCAGCATTTTCATGGCGGTGTCCTTGTTGGCGTGCTGGGAACGTTCGTTCTGGCAGGCCACCACGGTGTTGGTCGGCACGTGGGTGATACGGACGGCCGAGTCGGTGGTGTTCACGTGCTGACCACCGGCACCGGAGGAGCGGTAGGTGTCGATACGCAGGTCGGACGGGTTGATCTCGATTTCGACCTTGTCGTCGATTTCGGGCGACACGAACACTGCCGAGAACGAGGTGTGACGACGAGCACCGGAGTCGAACGGGCTCTTGCGCACCAGACGGTGCACGCCGATTTCAGTCCGCAGCCAGCCGAAGGCGTATTCACCCTTGATGTGTACGGTCGCGCCTTTGATACCGGCGACTTCGCCTTCGGACAGCTCGATGATGGTGGCATCGAAACCACGCTTGTCGGCCCAGCGCAGGTACATGCGCAGCAGGATGTTGGCCCAGTCCTGCGCTTCGGTACCACCGGAGCCGGCCTGGATGTCCAGGTAGGCGTTGTTCATGTCCATCTCGCCGCTGAACATGCGACGGAACTCAAGCTGGGCCAGGTTTTCTTCCAGGCCTTCCAGCTCGGTCACGACATCGCTGACGGCGCCTTCGTCATTTTCCTCGACGGCCATGTCGAGCAGGTCCTGGCAGTCGCCCAGGCCGTTGGACAGCTTGTCCAGGGTCTCGACGACCTGGGCCAGCATGGCACGCTCACGGCCCAGGGCCTGGGCGTACTCGGGCTTGTTCCAGACGTTGGGGTCTTCCAGCTCGCGGTTGACTTCGATCAGGCGGTCATGCTTGTGATCGTAGTCAAAGATACCCCCGAATTGACTGGGAACGCTCGGTGAGGTCCTTGATGGTGTTCAGGATCGGTTGGATTTCCATGGGCTGGCTACTCGTGCGAATACGGTGAAAAGCCCGCGAGTATAACCGAGTCCGCCGCACGGCGGCAGACCCGCCGGGCAGTCAACAGCCGCGAAAAAACCAACAGAAAACCCCTGTCAGGCGATGCCGACCTGGTTACGGCCGCCATTCTTGGCCAGGTACAGGCCTTTGTCCGCCGCCGAGATCAACTGCCGGCAATGGCTGCCGACGGCCGGGGTCTGGGTGGCCAAGCCAATGCTCACGGTCAGGTACGAGTCGGCCACTGGCGCGGTATGCGGGATGCCCAGCCCCAATACGGTCTGGCGCAGCTTCTCGGCCACCAGGCGTGCCCCACCAGGCGAGGTGTTGGGCAGCACCAGGGCAAACTCCTCGCCGCCGTAACGTGCCGGCAGGTCGGTGGGCCGCGAACACGAAGCCCGAATGGCTTCGGCGACCTGGCGCAACGCCTCGTCGCCGGCCAGGTGACCAAAGCTGTCGTTATAGGCCTTGAAGTAGTCGACGTCGATCATCAGCAACGACAACTGCTGTTGTTCACGCATCGCCCGACGCCATTCCAGCTCCAGGTACTCGTCGAAGTGGCGGCGGTTGGACAGCCCGGTCAGGCCATCGGAGTTCATCAGACGCTGCAGCATCAGGTTGGAATCGAGCAACTGCTGCTGGCTGACGCGCAGGGCACGGTAGGCCTCGTCGCGTTGTAGCAGGGTGAGGTACGAGCGCGAGTGGTAGCGGATACGCGCCACCAGCTCGATGGTGTCGGGCAGCTTGACCAGGTAATCGTTGGCACCGGCGGCAAAGGCCGCGCTCTTGACCAGCGGGTCTTCCTTGGTCGACAGAACGATGATCGGGATGTCCTGGGTCGCCGGGTTGTTACGGTACTCGCGCACCAGGGTCAAGCCGTCCAGGCCAGGCATGATCAGGTCCTGGAGGATAACCGTGGGCTTGATGCGCATGGCCTGGGCCACCGCCTGGTGCGGGTCGGCGCAGAAGTGGAAGTCGATGTTGTCTTCATTGGCCAGGCCACGCCGCACCGCTTCGCCGATCATGGCCTGGTCATCGACCAGCAGCACCATCGCCGAGTTTTCGTTGGGGGTCGCGAAACCTTCGATCGGTAAATCAATCATACCTGTTCACCCGATCACGACCGGTCTGGCGGCGTGATTCAATACATTTCGTCATTTTGCGAAAAATTCCATCAAGCGCCCGGCGATGCGTTCCAGCGGGCGAATTTCCACGGCGGCATCGATGGCCGCAGCGGCCTTGGGCATGCCGTACACCGCACTGCTGGCCTGGTCCTGGGCAATGGTCAGAAAACCCTGCTGACGCATCAGTTTCAGGCCTTGGGCGCCGTCACGCCCCATGCCGGTAAGCAGCACACCCACCGCATCGCCATTCCAGTAACGTGCCACGCTCTCGAAGAACACATCGATCGAGGGCCGGTAGATTTCATTGACAGGTTCGGCAGTGTAGGCCAGTTGGCCGTTCTGTAGCAGCCGAATGTGGTGGTTGGTACCGGCCAGCAACACCTGCCCGGGCTGCGGCGGTTCGCCTTCACGGGCCAGGCGCACCGGCAGGCCTGCTGCGCTGCTGAGCCATTCGGCCATGCCGGCGGCAAACACCTGGTCCACATGCTGGACCAGCACGATGGCCGCCGGAAACGCAGCCGGCAAGCCCTTGAGCAATACTTCAAGCGCTGCTGGGCCGCCCGCCGACGAGCCGATCGCCACCAGCCCGCGACGTTGGGAAGCCTCGCGCAGCGGTGTAGCCACCGGCCTTGCTGCCGGGGCGCGCTGCTGGCCGACCAGCCAGCCGATATTGAGAATTTTGCGCAGCAGGGGTGCGGCCGCTTCACGGGCATCACCCGCCCCCAGCGCCGGCGTATCGACCACGTCGAGGGCGCCATGGCCCATGGCCTCGAACACCCTATGCACGTTCTGCTTGCGGTCGACCGTAACGATGACGATGGCGCACGGGGTTTCGGCCATGATCCGCCGAGTGGCCTCCACGCCGTCCATCACCGGCATGATCAGGTCCATGAGGATCAGGTCCGGCAGTTGCTCGGCGCAGCGTTGCACCGCTTCGGCGCCATTGCTGGCTACCCACACCACCTGGTGCGCGGGCTCGAAGGCGACCGCACGACGCAGCGCCTCGACGGCCATGGGCATGTCATTGACGATGGCGATCTTCATCCCTGAGCACCTCCGATCAGCTCCACCACAGCATCCAGCAACGCATCGTCGTGGAAACTGGCCTTTGCCAAATAGTAGTCGGCGCCGGCATCCAGGCCACGCCGTCGGTCCTCCTCACGGTCTTTGTAGGACACCACCATCACGGGTAGCGATTGCAGGCGCTGATCACGGCGCACCAGGGTCACCAGTTCGATACCGTCCATGCGCGGCATGTCGATGTCGGTGATCAGCAAGTCGAAGTCCTCGCCGCGCAGGGCGTTCCAGCCGTCCATGCCATCTACTGCCACCGCCACGTCGTAGCCACGGTTGCCCAGCAGCTTGCGCTGCAGTTCGCGCACGGTCAGCGAGTCATCGACTACCAGCACCCGCTTGCGGGTCACCCCGCGAACGCCACTGCTGCCGCGCTCGATGCGCTCCAGGCTGCCGGTGCTGAGCAGTTTTTCCACCGAGCGCAGCAAGTCTTCGACATCGACGATCAGTACCACCGAGCCATCATCCAGCAAGGCGCCGGAGGAAATGTCCTGCACCTTGCCCAACCGTGGGTCGAGAGGCATTACCACCAACACACGCTCGCCCACCAGCCGCTCCACGGCCACGCCGTACAGTTGCTCGCGCTCACGGATTACCACCACCCGCAGGCTGGCTTCGTCACTTTGCCCGGCTGGGCGGTTGAGCAACTGGCTGGCCGCCACCAGGCCAATGTGCCGGCCTTCGTGCCAGAAGTGCTGACGGCCTTCGATCTGAACGATCTGTTCAGCGGTCACTTCCAGCGTGCGTTCGATATGGGCCAGCGGGAAGGCGTAGGCTTCACCGCCCACCTCGACCACCAGGCTACGCACCACCGACAGGGTCAGCGGCACCTGCAAGTGGAAGCGACAGCCCTGCCCCGCCACCTGCGTCAGCTCGATCGAGCCGCGCAGTTCGCGAACCATGTGCTGCACCGCATCCAGCCCCACACCGCGCCCGGACACTTCGGTGACCTTGTCACGCAAGCTGAAACCGGGCAGGAACAGGAACGTCAGCAGCTCCGCATCGCTCATCCGCGCCACCGTGTCGGCAGGTGACAGGGCGCGCTCGACGATGCTGCTGCGCAGGCGCTCCAGGTCGATGCCGGCACCATCGTCGATCAACTCCAGGCTGAGCATGCCTGCCTGGTGCGAAGCGCGCAGGCGGATCACGCCCTCGTCTGGCTTGCCCGCCAGCAGCCGCCTTTCTGGCAGTTCGATACCGTGGTCGACGGCATTGCGTAACAGGTGGGTCAGGGGCGCTTCGAGCTTTTCCAGCACATCGCGGTCGACCTGGGTCTTCTCGCCGTCCACCACCAGTCGCACCGGTTTTCCCAGCGAGCGCCCAAGGTCACGCACCATACGGCTTTGCCCGGTCAACACGTCGGCGAACGGGCGCATCCGGCAGGCCAGGGCGGTGTCGTAGAGCAACTGCGCACGCTGGCTGGCCTGCCAGCCGAACTCGTCCAGGTCGGCCGCCTGCTGCTGCAGGATCTGCTGGGTTTCCGCCAGCAGCCGCTGGGTTTGCGCCAGGGCTTCGAGCACCTCGCTGCTTTGGCCACTGTCCTCCAGTTGCATGCGCAGGCCGTCGAGCGCCTGCATGCCCTGACCGTGCATGCGTTTGAGGCGCTGCAAGGTGGCCAGGTATGGCTTGAGCCGCTGGGTTTCCACGAGCGACTTGCTGGACAAGTCGAGCAGGCTGTTAAGACGGTCGGCGGTGACACGCAGTACCCGCTCGGCCCCTTCGCCAACGCGCTTGCCGGGCTTGCGCCGCAGGACAGGCTCGGGCTCCGGCTCGGGTTCAGCCGGGTCGACTGGCACTACCAGCGGTTCAGACGGCAAGGTCGCCACCTGCGGTTCCGCTTGCAGCGGGGCGGCCAGCGGCACCGCAGGCACGGTCGCAGCGCCTGGGTCGAGCAAGCTGGCCATTTGTGCAAGAAATACCGGCAAGGTCGCCTGCGCCACGGCATCGCCTGGTGTGGCGATGCGCATTAGCAAGTCGGTCCCCTGCAACAGCGCGTCGATATGCTCGGCGCTCAACCGCAAGCGGCCCTCCTGGGCGGCTACCAGGCAATCTTCCATAACGTGGGCGACACTCACGCCGGCATCCACCCCGACGATACGCGCGGCCCCCTTCAACGAATGGGCGGCGCGCATGCAGGCCTCAAGCTGGTCGGCCTGGGTGGGGTTGCGCTCCAACGCCATCAGGCCGGCGCTGAGCACCTGGGTTTGCGCCTCGGCCTCCAGGCTGAACAGTTCGAGCAACGATGCATCGCGCATTTGCTCTGGGGTCATGACAGGCTCCGCTGCACGGCAGACAGTAAATGTTGATCGTCCAGCACTCGCACGCTGCGCCCACGCCACTGCAGCACTGCGGCAGTGAAGCGCGTGGCGTCCTGGCCACTGCCCAGCAGCAGCGGGTCGAGCCGGTGAATACCGTCGATTTCCTCTACGGCCATTACCACAGGGCCACCTTCGGCAGCCAGAATCAGCATGCGTGGCATCGCCCTGCCGCTACGTTGTTCGTCGGTGCCGGCTTGTACGCCCAGCAAATCGGCCAGTGACAGACACGGCACCAGGGCACCGCGAACATTGGCAACCCCCTGCAACACCCGCGAGCGCTGGTGCGGCAGCGAATGCACAGCCTGCAACGGGGCGATTTCGGCCAGGCTGGCGGTGGCCAGTGCCAACCACTCTTCGCCCAGGCGGAACAACAGCATGGAACGGCCGGTGTTTTCTTCAACCGGCTGCGCCGCCGCGGCCTGGTGGTCCTGCATCAGCGCGTAGCGGTCAAGCAGGCGTGTTGCCGCAGCCGCATACACGTCGCAATTGCGGCAGTGCACATGACGCGCCAACAGCGGGCATTGCTTGTCGCCGTGCACACCAATACGGTTCCAGCAATCGTCGATGTGCGCGTCGTCTTCGGCGAGTAGCTGCATCGCAGTGTCACCCTTCATCGTTCAGGCTCCCGGCCAACCCGCGCTGCACGCTCCTGCAGGCGTCGGGCACCGGCCTGGTCGCCCTGGGCCGCCAGCAAGGCCGCCAGGTGCACCAGCGCCTCAGGGTGTTGCGGCTCAAGGTACAGCGCCTTGCGGTAGTGGGTCAGTGCCTGTTGCGCATCGCCGTCGGTATCACTGAGCAACCCCAGCCAGTAGTAAACCTGTGCCGACGGCGCGTACTGGCCCAGGTAGCGCTGGCATTCGGCACGCGCCTGTTCGCTGGCGCCAGCATTGGCAAGCCGGGCGATACTGGCCAGCAGGTCGTTTGCGTCCTCGCGTTTGGGTTCGCGGGCCGGCGCGGGTCTAGCGACTACCGGTACTGCCCGTAACGGACGCGGCAATGGCGCGGCGGGGGGTGGATAACCCACCGGGGCGTGCGGTAGCACGGTACGCCGTGCAGGTTGTGCCGGGGCCAAGGCCTGTGGGGCGCTACTGCCTTCTTGGCGCACGTAGGCGAACGATTGGGCAATGCCCAGCGGGCGCATTCCCATCCGCGCCAGCAAGCTGCCTTCGGCCGGGCCGATGAATAATACACCCTGCGGATGCAGCAGACGCTTGAGCACTTCGAACACACGCTGCTGGGTCGCCACGTCAAAGTAGATCAACAGGTTGCGGCAGAACACGAAGTCGTACAGGCCATCGCGGGTGGCCAACGCCGGGTCAAGCACATTGCCCACTTGCAGGCTCACTTGCCGCTGCACCCGCTCATGCAGGCGATGGCCTTCGTCGAGGGCATCGAAGTAGCGCTCGCGAAAGCCTAGGTCGCTGCCCCGGAAGGCGTTGCGCCCGTATACGGCCTTCCCGGCCTTGGCCACCGAATTGGGGCTGATGTCCATGCCGTCGATCAGGAACGCCCCCGGCGCGATGCCGGCGTCGAGCAGGGCCATGGCCAGCGAATAGGGCTCCTCGCCTGTCGAGCATGGCAGGCTGAGCAGGCGCAGTGGCCGTGCTCCGGCCAATTCGGCCAGGCGTTTGTGTGCCAGGCTGGCCAGGGCTGTGAAGGATTCCGGGTAGCGGAAGAACCAGGTTTCCGGGACGATCACCGCTTCGATCAACGCCTGTTGCTCATCGGCCGACTGCTGCAGGCGCAGCCAGTAATCATCCAGGTCGATGGCGTTCATGGCCACGCAACGCTGGCGCAGCGCGCGCTCGACCATGGGCGCACCCACCGATTCGACGTCCAGGCCAATGCGCTCGCGCAAGAAGCGGAAGAAACGTTCGTTCATGTCGGCATCCCTGTCGGCTCGACCGTGTACAGCAGTTGGTGCACGGCATCAGGCAACAGATCGTTGACTTCGATGCGTTGCAGCAGGCCTTGGTCATCCTGGCGTACCGGCCCCAGGTACGGGGCTTCGCCGCTGTCCACACCATAGGGCTGGAACTCGTCGGGGCGGCAGCGCAACGTCTCGGTGGCCTGCTCCAGGATCAGACCCAGTTGCAGGCCACCCCGATAATGCACCAACACCAGACGGGTACTGGTACGGTGTGCCGCAGGCTGGCCAAAACTCAGCGCAGCAAGGTCGATCACCGGTACCAGTTGCCCACGATGGGAAAGGATCCCCGCGACCCAGCCCGGTGCCTGGGCTATCGGTTTGAGCGGCTGGCGCGGCAACACCTCGATGACCTCGTGCACGCTCAGGGCAAAACGCTGTTCCCCGATACGAAACTGCAGGTACAGCGCCCCTTTGGCGTTGTCCGCCAGTGCGGCGTGCGGGTGCAAGTCGTTCATCGCGGTCAGACTTTGAAGCGCGACACGCCGCCACGCAGGCCAGCGGCCACCTGGCTCAGCTCATCGATGGCAAAACTGGCCTGGCGCAGCGACTCAACAGTCTGGGTGCTGGCATCGCTGAGCTGGGCCAGCGCCTGGTTGATCTGCTCGGCACCGGTGGCCTGGGCCTGCATGCCTTCGTTGACCATCAGCACACGCGGCGCCAAAGCCTGCACCTGGTGAATGATCTGGCTGAGCTGCTCGCCCACCTGTTGCACCTCGAACATGCCGCGGCGCACCTCTTCGGAGAACTTGTCCATGCCCATGACCCCGGCCGATACCGCCGACTGGATCTCGCGCACCATCTGCTCGATGTCGTAGGTGGCCACGGCGGTCTGGTCGGCCAGGCGGCGCACTTCAGTGGCCACCACGGCAAAACCACGGCCATACTCGCCGGCTTTTTCCGCCTCGATGGCAGCGTTGAGCGACAGCAGGTTGGTCTGGTCGGCGACCTTGACGATGGTCACCACCATCTGGGTGATGTTGCTGGCCTTTTCATTGAGGATGCCGAGTTTGGCATTGACCAGGTCGGCAGCGCCCATCACTTGGTGCATGGTCTCCTCCATGCGCGCCAGGCCCTGCTGGCCGGAGCCTGCAAGGCTGGAGGCCTGGTCGGCGGCCGAGGTGACTTCGGTCATGGTGCGCACCAGGTCACGCGAGGTGGCGGCAATCTCCCGCGAGGTAGCGCCAATTTCCGTGGTGGTGGCGGCCGTCTCGGTAGCGGTGGCTTGCTGTTGTTTGGATGTAGCGGCGATTTCAGTGACCGAAGTGGTTACCTGCACCGACGAGCGCTGGGCCTGGGCCACCAGGTTGGCCAGTGCCTCGGCCATTTCGTTGAAACCGCTTTCGATGGCGCCAAACTCGTCTTTGCGGTCCAGGCTCAGGCGCATGCTCAGGTCGCCGGAGCGCAGCTTGTCGAGGGCGTGAACAATGCGCTGCATCGGGGCAGTGATGGCACGCATCAGCAACAGGCCGCAAATGCCAGCGGCGACGATCGCCAGCAACAGCGAAACCACCATGCTGCCTTTGGCCGTGCTCACGGCACTGACGATTTCGCTGGTGGCCGCGTCGGCAGAAGCCCGGTTGTTCTCGATCACTTCATTCAGGTGCTTGCGCCCGTCTACCCAGGCAGGGGTGAGTACATCGGTAATCAGCCGCTGGGCTTCGTCGTAGTTGTGCTGGCGATAAGCATCCAGTACCTGGCCTATCAGCTTCATGTAGCTTTCTTCGAGCTGAACGAAGGCGTCGAAGCGGGTCTGGTCGTCTTTCTCCTGAATGGTGGCCTGGTAGCTGGCCATGTGTTGCTTGAGCCTGTCTTCAAAGCTCTTGAACAGCTCCATGTCAGCCGAAGTGATTTCGCGGTGGTTGGACAGGCCCACTAGTTGCTGGCTGGTGACATAGCTGTCGACCCAGGCACTGCGGATCATCGAGCTGTAGTAGACCCCGGGAATGCTGTCGGTCCCCACCGCCTCTTCGGCGGTTTCGATGGCAACCAACCGCGAGTAGGCGGCCACGATCATCAACAACATGATGGCGATGATCACGGCGAAACTTGCCAGGATCCGTTGGCGCAAGGTCCAGTTCTTCACATTCAGCCCTCAGGAATTCACAACGAGCGGGAAAAATCGCCGAAGTATAGCCCAGAGGCCTTACAGATTTGCGGGTTAAGTGAGGCCAAACGCACAGCAGTCGAAGTTTTTGTAGGAGCGGCACGATCCCGACACAAGGCCGCTCCTACACACGTTCTGCGCCGACTATTGGCCGGCGGCGAGACGGGCCTGGCTCTCCAGCTCCTGGCGCAGCGCCGGGTCCAGCCGCAGTTGGCGGGCGAGTTCATCCAGGTAGGCACGCTCCATGAAGTTTTCCTGGTCGACCATCAACACGCTGGCCAGGTACATCTCGGCCGCCATCTCTGGTGTTTGCGCAGCGCGGGCGACTTCGGCCGGGTCCAGCGGCTTGTTCAGTTCGGCATGCAGCCAGTGCTGCAGTTCGCGGTCGCTGTCCAGGCGGGTGAACTCACCTTCGATCAGCGCCCGCTCGCGCTCATCGATGTGGCCATCGGACTTGGCCGCCGCCACCAGCGCCCGCAGCACGGCCTGGCTGTGCTGCTCGGCCTGGGCGGGCGGCAGGCGGTCGACGGTTTGCGGTTCGGCTACGGCCACCCGCTGGTTGGCCTGCCAGTTGCCGTAGGCTTTATAGGCCAGCACCCCCAGCGCGGCCAGGCCACCGTAGGTCAGGGCCTTGCCGCCGTACTTGCGGGCCTTCTTGCTACCCAGCAACAGGCCCAGTGCCCCGCCACCCAACAGGCCGCCACCGGCTCCGGACAACAGCCCGCCAAGCCCACCGGCAGCGCCCCCAGCCTTGCTGGCGCCCCCTTGCTTTTCGAGCAGTTGCTGGCCGGATTTGAGGAGTTGATCAAGCAAGCCCCGGGTGTTCATTCGCGTGTCTCCACGTAAGAAAATTCAATCGCCAGAGTAAGGCTTGGCGCAGTACACGCCATCGTGGATTTGCTTCGGGATGTTGCATTGGCTGGCAAAAAGCCAACTAGACTCGATATCGCCAATAACTCGCGCAACCGCACTACGCTTATAACAATTGCTTCACGGCTTGCTTGATGACTGCCCCGACCAAGATCTCCAAGAAGAGGGAACACCATGTCAGTGCACAAGACCGCATTGCTCGGCGCCATGACGGGCGCCGTGCTGGCCAGCGCCAGCCTGCAGGCTGCCGAACCGCCCAAGGCCCTGGGGCCTGGCGAGGGGCGCCTGGATATCGTCGCCTGGCCGGGCTACATCGAGCGCGGTGAAAGCGACAAAGCCTACGACTGGGTGACCGGTTTCGAGAAGGAAACCGGCTGCAAGGTCAGCGTGAAAACGGCCGCCACCTCGGATGAAATGGTCAGCCTGATGACCAAGGGCGGTTACGACCTGGTCACTGCCTCGGGCGATGCTTCGCTGCGGCTGATCGTGGGCAAGCGCGTGCAACCGATCAATACCGCACTGATCCCCAACTGGAAAAACCTCGACCCGCGCTTGCAGAACGGTGGCTGGTACGTGGTCGACAAGCAGATTTATGGCACCCCGTACCAGTGGGGGCCGAACGTGCTGCTGTACAACACCAATACCTTCAAGCAGCCCCCCACCAGCTGGGGCGTGGTGTTCGAGCCGCAGAACCTGCCCGACGGCAAGCCGAACAAAGGCCGCGTGCAGGCCTACGACGGGCCGATCTACATCGCCGACGCAGCGCTGTACCTGAAATCGGCCAAGCCGGAGCTGGGCATCAAGGACCCGTACGAGCTGAACGAGGCACAGTACAAGGCCGTGCTGGAGCTGCTGCGCCAGCAGCAACCGCTGATCCACCGTTACTGGCATGACGCCACGGTACAGATGAGCGATGTGAAGAACGAAGGCGTGGTCGCCTCCAGTTCCTGGGGCTACATGGTCAATGGCCTGAAGGCCGAGAACCAGCCAGTGGCCTCGACCATTCCCAAGGAAGGTGCGACCGGCTGGGCCGACACCACCATGCTGCACAGCGAGGCCAAGCACCCCAACTGCGCCTACAAATGGATGGACTGGTCGCTGCAGCCGAAGGTGCAGGGTGACGTGGCGGCCTGGTTCGGCTCGTTGCCGGCGGTGCCGGCAGCATGTACCGGTAGCGAGCTGCTGGGCGCCGAGGGGTGCAAGACCAACGGGTTCGACAACTTCGACAAGATCGCCTTCTGGAAAACCCCGCAGGCCCAGGGAGGCAAGTTCGTGCCTTATAGCCGCTGGACGCAGGATTACATTGCGATCATGGGTGGTCGCTGAGGTTGCCTGAATGCCTGTAACGGCCCCTTCGCGGGCACGCCCGCGAAGGGGCCGCACAGGAGAACATTGATGTCCGGAGCCCACGCATGCCCCTAGCCGTCCAGTTCACCCAGGTTTCCCGCACCTTCGGCGAGGTCAAGGCTGTCGACCAGGTCAGCATCGACATCATCGATGGCGAGTTCTTCTCCATGCTCGGCCCTTCCGGCTCGGGCAAGACCACCTGCCTGCGCCTGATCGCCGGCTTTGAACAACCCTCCAGCGGCTCGATCCGTATCCACGGTGTCGAGGCCGCTGGTGTGCCGCCCTACCAGCGTGACGTCAACACCGTGTTCCAGGACTACGCCCTGTTCCCGCACATGAACGTGCTGGACAACATCGCCTATGGCCTGAAAGTAAAAGGCGTGGCCAAGGCCGAGCGCCACAGCCGTGCCGAAGAAGCACTGGCCATGGTGGCTCTGGCCGGCTACGGCGCGCGCAAGCCGGCGCAGCTGTCCGGTGGCCAGCGCCAGCGCGTGGCTCTGGCCCGGGCGCTGGTCAACCGGCCCCGGGTACTGCTGCTAGACGAGCCGCTGGGCGCACTGGACCTGAAGCTACGCGAACAGATGCAAGGCGAACTGAAAAACCTGCAACGCCAGTTGGGTATCACCTTCATCTTCGTCACCCACGACCAGACCGAGGCACTGTCGATGTCCGACCGGGTTGCGGTGTTCAACCGCGGCCGCATCGAGCAGGTCGACACACCGCGCAACCTGTACATGAAGCCTGCCACCACCTTCGTCGCCGAGTTCGTTGGCACCTCCAACGTGGTGCGTGGCGAACTGGCCGTGGCACTCAATGGCAGCTCGGCGCCCTTCTCCATCCGACCCGAGCACATCCGCCTGGGCGACCCGGTGGTAACCAGCCATGAGGTGCAAGTGAGCGGCGTACTACGCGATGTGCAGTACCAGGGCAGCGCCACCCGCTATGAGCTGCAGCTGGACAACGGCCAACTGTTGGCGGTAAGCCAGGCCAACGACCGCTGGCAAGCACCAGCACAGGCCTGGCAGCCTGGTCAACAGGTGCTGGCACACTGGCCCCGCGAAGCCATGACGGTGCTGCAGGAAACCGAGGCCCGCTGACATGAGTGCACTGCGTAGCCTGTCCAACCTGCTGTACCGGCGCCCCAACCTGTACCTGGCACTGCTGCTGGTACCGCCGCTGACCTGGTTTGGCGCGATCTACCTGGGCTCGTTGCTGAACCTACTGTGGCAGGGCTTCTATACCTTTGACGACTTCACCATGGCGGTGGCCCCGGACCTCACCCTGGGCAACTTCGCCGCGCTGTTCAACCCGTCGAACTTCGACATCATCCTGCGCACCCTGGGCATGGCCGTGGCCGTGTCGTTGGCCAGCGCGGTGCTGGCCTTCCCCATCGCCTATTACATGGCGCGCTACACCAGCGGCAAGACCAAGGCGTTTTTCTACATCGCGGTGATGATGCCGATGTGGGCCAGCTACATCGTCAAGACCTATGCCTGGACCCTGCTGCTGGCCAAGGGCGGCGTGGCGCAGTGGTTTGTCCAGCAGCTGCACCTGGACGGGCTGCTGCAAGCGGTGCTGGCCGTGCCGGGCGTGGGCGGCAGCACGCTGTCGACCTCCCACCTGGGGCGCTTCATGGTGTTCGTGTACATCTGGCTGCCGTTCATGATCCTGCCGATCCAGGCCTCGCTGGAGCGCCTGCCGCCTTCACTGCTGCAGGCCTCGGCAGACCTCGGCGCACGGCCTGGGCAAACCTTCGTCCAGGTGATCTTGCCGCTTTCGATTCCGGGCATTGCGGCCGGCTCGATCTTCACGTTCTCGCTCACCCTGGGCGACTTCATCGTGCCGCAACTGGTCGGCCCGCCCGGCTATTTCATCGGCAGCATGGTCTATGCCCAGCAAGGGGCGATCGGCAACATACCGATGGCTGCCGCGTTCACTTTGGTGCCGATCGTGCTGATTGCGGTGTACCTGTCCATCGTCAAGCGCCTGGGGGCCTTCGATGCACTCTGAAAAAGCATCAACGGGGCTGCGCCTGGCGGCCTGGGGCGGGTTGCTGTTTTTGCATTTTCCGATCCTGATCATCTTCCTGTACGCCTTCAACACCGAAGACGCGGCGTTCAGTTTCCCACCCAAGGGTTTTACCTTGAAATGGTTCGCCGTAGCCTTCGCCCGGCCCGATGTACTGGAGGCAATCAAGCTGTCGCTACAGGTGGCCTGCCTGGCCACGCTAATCGCCCTGGTCCTCGGCACGCTGGCCTCGGCGGCGCTGTATCGGCGCAATTTCTTTGGCAAGGAGAGCATTTCGCTGATGCTGATCCTGCCCATCGCCCTGCCCGGCATCATCACCGGTATAGCCCTGCTTTCAGCGTTCAAGACCTTGGGTATCGAACCCGGCGTGTTCACCATCGTGGTCGGCCACGCCACGTTCTGCGTGGTCATCGTCTACAACAACGTGATCGCCCGCCTGCGGCGCACCTCGCAAAGCCTGATCGAAGCCTCGATGGACCTGGGCGCCGATGGCTGGCAAACCTTCCGCTACATCATCCTGCCCAACCTCGGCTCGGCGCTGCTGGCCGGCGGCATGCTGGCCTTTGCCCTGTCGTTCGATGAAATCATCGTCACCACCTTCACTTCCGGCCACGAACGCACCCTGCCGATCTGGCTGCTCAACCAGCTCAGCCGCCCACGCGACGTGCCGGTGACCAACGTGGTCGCCATGCTGGTGATGCTGGTGACCATGCTGCCGATCCTTGGCGCCTATTACCTGACCCGCGGCGGTGAAAGCGTCGCGGGCAGTGGCAAATGACCCTGGAGGAGTCCCCCGATGCAAACGCAGATGCTGATCAATGGCCAACTGGTCGCTGGCCAAGGCCCGGCCTGGACCGTGCTCAACCCGGCGCTGGGCACTGCCCTGGCGCAGATCAATGAAGCCACCGAAGCCCAGGTGGACAGCGCCGTGCGCGCCGCCGACCAGGCCTTCGACAGCTGGTCGCAAACCAGCCCCAAGGACCGCTCGCAAGCCTTGCTGGCGCTGGCGGATGCCATCGAAGCCCATGGCGATGAACTGGCCCGGCTTGAATCGCAGAACTGCGGCAAGCCGCTGAGTGCCGCGTTGAATGACGAAATCCCGGCCATTGCCGACGTGTTCCGCTATTTTGCCGGTGCCGCGCGCTGCCTGGGCGGTTCGGCGGCCGGCGAGTACCTGCCGGGCCACACCTCGATGATCCGCCGCGACCCGCTGGGCGTGGTGGCTTCGATCGCCCCGTGGAACTACCCGTTGATGATGCTGGCCTGGAAGATCGCCCCCGCTCTGGCCGCTGGCAACACCGTGGTGATCAAGCCTTCCGAATTGACCCCACTGACCGCCCTGCGCCTGGGTGAGCTGTCTCAGGACCTGCTGCCACCGGGCGTACTGAACATCCTGTTCGGCCGCGGCCAGACGGTGGGCAACCCGCTGGTCAATCACCCCAAGGTGCGCATGGTGTCGCTGACCGGTTCGATCCCTACCGGCGCGCACATCATCAGCGCCACCGCCGACAGCGTGAAACGCATGCACATGGAACTGGGTGGCAAGGCCCCGGTGCTGGTGTTCGACGATGCCGACATCGACGCTGCCGTCGATGGCATCCGCACCTTCGGCTTCTACAACGCCGGCCAGGACTGCACCGCCGCCTGCCGCCTGTATGTGCAGGACGGGATCTACGAGCGCTTTGTCGAGCGCCTAGGTGAAGCCGTCGCAAGCCTCAAACCCGGCCTGCAAGATGCCGAGGACACCGAGCTGGGGCCACTGATCAGTGCCCAGCACCGCGACAAGGTAGCCGGCCTGGTACAGCGCGCCATCGCCCAGCCGCACATTCGCCTGGTGACGGGGGGCAAGGTGATCGATGGCGAGGGCTTCTTCTTCGAGCCGACGGTGCTGGCCGATGCCCAGCAGGATGACGAGATCGTGCGCAATGAAGTGTTCGGCCCGGTGGTGTCGGTCACCCGCTTCACCGACGAAGCGCAGGCACTGGAGTGGGCCAACGACTCCAACTACGGCCTGGCCTCATCGGTATGGACCCGCGACACCGGCCGCGCCCACCGCCTGGCAGCGCGCTTGCAGTATGGCTGCACCTGGGTGAACACCCACTTCATGCTGGTGAGCGAAATGCCCCATGGCGGGCAGAAGCATTCGGGGTACGGGAAGGACATGTCGATGTATGGGCTAGAGGACTACACCTGTGTGCGGCATGTGATGATCAAGCATTGAGGAAGGCTCTGGAGTAGGGCGCTA